>JAZKZQ010000001.1:0-1978 GCA_045612745.1 Cellulosilyticum sp.
AAAATGCGCGAGTGGCTCAGTTGGTAGAGCATCTCCTTGCCAAGGAGAGGGTCGCGGGTTCGAGTCCCGTCTCGCGCTTTTTAATTTAAGTTCCAAATGCTTACTTTCTAAGCGTTTGGAACTTTTTTTATATTAGGTAAAATAAGTAAAGTAGTAATATACAAGTTTTCCCATTAGTTAATTGGAATTAAAATTATTGTAAGAGATAATAATAGTTAATGTAATCGGAGTGATATTTTATTATATTACGTATATATGACTAGTATTTAAAAGAGTAGAATTTTTATCATTAATAATGAACACAGGCATTAAAATATGTAGGGAAAACATATAAGGTTTTAATATAGAAATAAAAAATATAAAAAAATAATAAAAAGTAGTTGACATATGTATAGGTCTGGTGTAATATTGTAAAGGTCTTCAGGAGAACTGAAGGAAATATTTTTGGTGATGATGCGCTTAAGGGAAACACCCGTTTCCATCCCGAACACGTAGGTTAAGACTTAAGCGGCTGATGATACTTGGCTGGAGACGGCCTGGGAAAGTAAGTGGTTGCCAAATTTATGGTGGGTATAGCTCAGTTGGTAGTAGCACTGGATTGTGGTTCCAGGTGTCGTGGGTTCGAGCCCCATTACCCACCCTGTTATGAAAATGTCATAACTTGTAATGTAGGGTTATCGCCAAGCGGTAAGGCACAGGATTTTGATTCCTGCATTCCAAGGTTCGAATCCTTGTAGCCCTGTTAATTAGTTTTGCTAATTAAAATTGAATAAGCAGAGATGGTCGAGTTGGTTTAAGGCACCGGTCTTGAAAACCGGCGAAGGTAACACTTCCCTGGGTTCGAATCCCAGTCTCTGCGTATTAAGAAAAGGTCATTCGCTATGAATGACCTTTTCTTGTGTTTTAAAGATTAGTGTATGCACACTTGGTGTATAATAGGCTACTTTTTAGACATATAAATTGACAAATAATTTTCGTATTTTATAATTATCTTAATAGAGGGATAAATTTTAAGGGAGAGATAAAATGAAACTAACGAAAAAGCTTTTAGTAGGGGCATTAATAATTAGTATGGTAGCATTAAGTGGATGCGGAAAAAATCAAGAGACAATTACAGAGCCTACATCAACACCATCTGAAACAGTAGTACCATCAGGATCACCAGAAGAAGCACCTAAAGAAAGCCCAGAAGTAGAAAAAGAAGAAACGTCTAGTGAAACAACTGCAGAAGAACCACAAGGTACAAAAATAGAGAGTAGTGAATTGCCAATTGAAGCAGAAGAATATGCAAAACTAGAAGATTTAGAGGGGGATAGCTATCGTACTAAAATACCTGAAGGTTGGAAAAAAGGGGGGGATACTGCGGTAGCAGGTAGTGTAGATGCATATAATATAATTAGCAATGATAAACTCGGTGGAGAAATAATAATAACAGAGCAGGTTTTAGAAGGAGCCGATACTATTGATATGGATGCTTATATGGCAGATCATAAGGAGGCATACAATAAACAAAGTGAATCAATAGGGGTTTATGTTTTAGATGCTGGCGGAAAAGAATTAGACGCAGTAAAGATTGGTTACATGAAGTGTGAAATAAAAATTACTGAACAAATGGTGAAAAATGCTATTACAGTAGGTTCAGTAACACAAGAGGAAGTAGATGAGGCAGGAGGTATGGCAGCATACATTGCTAAACAAAATGTAGTTCAACTCCAAATTTATGTACCAAATAGAAGTCGCATGATTACCATTGCTGCTAAGCTTGAAGGTGAGCACGTAGAGGAGATAGAAGCAGCAGCATATAATTTAGCTAATATTATGTATTTAAAATAGTGAATGAGTATCTCGAAAACGTAAGTGAGAATGTACATATTAATTAATAATGTAAGCAGACTATTTGAAAAAGGAATA
Organism: Cellulosilyticum sp.; assembly: GCA_045612745.1. GTDB lineage: Bacteria > Bacillota > Clostridia > Lachnospirales > Cellulosilyticaceae > Cellulosilyticum. Next base: position 1,912 of record JAZKZQ010000001.1, read on the forward strand.
TCAGATTTTAAATTATATTTCTTTTACAAATAGTCTTCTTTTGTTGGATATAGTTTTTATATCTTTA
>JAZKZQ010000002.1:0-8980 GCA_045612745.1 Cellulosilyticum sp.
GCAGTATAATATAGGTTATCAAAATACTAATTTAGGACATTACTTAGGAACTACAGCTTATCAAATGTCTAATGTAGGTTATAAATATATGAATATCAATGCGTATCCATCTAATAAACAGTGCTATTTAGTAGGTAAAGCAATTAGTGATTATGTGAATTTTTAACTAGAAATAATGACTAGAAGCGCTGTATAAATTTGCTGAGGGCTTAGTGAATAAGCAAAGAGGTCTTGAATATAAAGTGTAGTAGGTTTAGTGGCATAGCGCCAGGCAAAAATTAATTGATAAGTACTATAAGATGTATGGAGTGTATGACAAAGATCTTTTTGACTATATTGATACTGAAAAGTCAATGTAATATGCATAAAAGAAGAAAGAAGAGTAAAAGAAGATGAAGTAAGTGTCAGCTTACTTAAAGTATAAATCTCTCTATTTTTATTATTAGAAAGTGTAACTATAAAATTTATAGGGAGAATGACAAAAGGAGTAAGATTATGAGGTATAAGAGAGATACCGTCATAAGAAGTAAATGCATTTGTAAAGTCAAACATAAGCTCCTCCCTTCTGCCATAATAAGGCTATAGAAATCATTCTATAGCCTTATTATATGTTTAGTTGAGGTGTGCTATCACTAAAAGCGAAGTACAAACGAAGAAACAACGATTATTTACAACGCGGTAAAAAATATTTTCAATGTTGCTATCTATATGCACAGGTGTATTTGGTAAAACAGTTTCAGGAAGAATAATAAAGGTGCTAAAAGGTAGACAGTAGTTAGCAGTACATATTTTGCTGTCAGTGTCACTAGAGGTATATTCAACAGTAAGGTCTAAATAAGCGTGAATAATGAGTTTACTACCAGTGAGCGTTTGTCCATCTAAGGAAGTACCCTTAGGTGTTTCTATAATATAAGATTTTAATAATTTTACTTGACCACCTATATTATTAATAAGTTCTACATCAGGCTTATTAGAAGTAAGTTCAAGATGATCTTCTACATCGATTTGCTTAAAGGTAGAAAGCATAAGTGGACTGGATAATTTAAGCGGTGTACATTCTTGTTGGTAATTAATATTGTCATGCGTATGATACATAAATTGAACAAAAACCTCATTTTCAAGAACATCTTCATGATGTAGTCCACCCATTACCTCAAGGGAGAAGGTAATAAGTGATTTTTCTTTTTTAGGAATAGTGCCAATAGGAATAGGCATATTTAAAGCAATACTATTAATAACTTTATCATTGATTTTAAAAGAGCCTTCAATAAGCTTAGCACAATTACAGGTATTTTTGAAGGTTACTTGAAAGGCATCTACATCGCCATCATTAATGACTTCAATATGATAATCAAGTTGGTCATGAAGGTAAGCTACTTGAGGTGTAACAGAACCAGTTACCAAAAGTGAAGGATTTATAATATGAATGACATGAGTGGGGCTATCTGTAAAGCCTATTTTTTCAGGAGTATGTTCTAGAAGCTTATAATTGTAGGAAGCATGAGTAGTTGTTTCAATGGTGTTATTTCTGCCTGTATCTATAATTAAGGCTTTTAGAGAGAGGGTTTTAGTATGACCTACAGGCAGTGTATCTAGAGTAATACCACTAATAATAGAAGTATGGGGCATAGGCATATGATCTAGTTCCATAGAATCTTCTATAAATTTAAGTTCAGGGGCTAACATATCAGATATTTTTATATGAGATAGAGGAAGTGTGCCTATGTTCTCAATTAAAATCTCATAAGTTATAGTATCACCAAAGATGTATTCTGTTGTTGTAGTATGTTTATTAAGAGAAAGTTTAGGATAGCTTAAGTAAATATCTGTAGTATCTGTCGCATCAAGATAAAATACTTTTTCGTAAGTTTCTGATACAAGTTTGAAGATACCAAGGGTAGGGTAGTTGAGAATAGGAGCAGTACAATCTTTCACTACCTGTAAAGAGATCTCAATGCATTTAGAAGTATGAGGAGCTAGATTGCCAATAGATAATCCTGTCTTTAATGTATTAGATAGTGGTATGAGATCTTGGGTAATACTAATTACTTTAAGAAATTCTGGAAGTGTCTCTTTTAGAATAACTTCTTGAATAGGAACCTCTCCTGTATTTTCTGCTTGAATATGGTAAGTAAAAATATCACCAGGATTAACTGCACTTTGATTAGTATACTTAGAGAGTGTAAATGCAGGTTCATAAAGTGTAAGCACATGGGAGGCAGTCAAATCTTTACAGGTTTTTTGTGTATTATTTAAGGTATAGGAATAATCAGCAAAGATAAGCGTAGTAAGTTGACCTAAAGTGGAAGTAGTAGTAGGAGAAGCCTTAAAATGTAAAGCATGGCTAGCGTTAGGTGGTAAGGTACTAATACAATAGCCATTTTGTAAGTCTATATCTAAAGGTGTATAATCTAGTGTTAAATCCCCTTTATACTGCATCTCTAGTGGCAGGGCTAGAGAAAGATTAATGTGTTCTAGAGGTAGGTCACCTGTATTTGTAAGGTGAATTGTATATTGTACAAGGTCTTCTAAAAAAGCAGAAGAGGTATTTGCATCTAAAGTTAAAGATAATTTAGGATTTTTTAAATGACAAGGTAAGGCCACTTGGGTGATATTAAAGGTACGTGATTCTAGCTCAGAATTTAAAGAGTAAGTAGCCTTTAGTGTACAAGTAGGTGTAATAACTTCAGGTAAAATGAGAGTTGGTATAAGTGAGAAGGTAATATTACACTTTTCATTAGGTAAAATTTTATAAAGTGAAATACCAAATTCGGGAATACAAGATAAGTCTTTTACACCGTTAATAGTAGTGGAACCATTCATAAAAGAGAAACCCTCTGGTGGTATACAAGTAAAGAGGGGATGATCTAGTGTAATAGAGCCTGTATTGTAGAGGGTAGCAGTAAATGTAAGGACATCTTGATGGGTGAATTCCTCTTGATTTGGCATGAAAGTAATGGTTAGGTCTGCAAGCTCAAGGGAAAGCTTTATAAGTATAATACAGCTTAAATGACTGATGGAAGAAGTAGCACATACTTTAAAGCTATCTTCACCATTGGTAGGTTTTTCACCATTGGTAGTTTTTTCACCATTGGTATCTAAGGTAGATAAGTAAGTCCAATTACCAGTGGCTTTATTTAAGGTGACTTTACCATATAGAGGGGGCGTGTCTAGTGTATAAGTAAGTAAACCATTAGTTGGGTCAGTTACCGGACATGTACCTTGAGTTAGTTCTCCTACAAGACCTTTAAAATATAAGATTTCAGGGGCAGTAGGAGGAGGAGCATCTATAAGGAGCATTAAATCTATAATATCACCATCAGAAGCAGGCCCTATACTACGGGAATCAAACTTTATATTATGAGTATCTATGGGAAGTGAATCTGTAGTAATACGAAGACGCATATAAGTTTCACCCAGTAGGGGAATAGGGTTTTCTGGTAATTTAAAGGATAGAGAAATCTTCTGTAGTACACTTGATATAGACGAAACAGGAAGAGATTCTATACCTTCTACTTTTTCAAAATCACCATTTTGATTCCAATCAATCCATGCATATAAATAAGCTGTTTTCCCAGTCTGATTATTAATTGTCAGTGGTAAAGTGTAGGTTTTATCAGCTAGAGAAATAGCAGGTAACTGAGAAGGGGGACTGAGCGAGAGAAGCTGCGTTTGTCCATGCCTTGGACCATTTTGTTCTAAGGTAGATAAGTAAGGAGCAGGAGCAGTACCTAAGGCAATTGTAAGTGGTGCTAAAAGACTGCGGCTAACATATGCCGTTTTATAAGCATGTTCGAGTTTGGCAAAAACCTGGCAGGTTGCAGTATGCCCTTCTATCATACAACGATAAATGGTATGGTCTGTATAAGAAATAATATAGAGCATCCCATCAAAATCAAACAAAAGATCATAATGGGTAAGCGGTGGTAAATGGTTAGTTGTAAGCACGGAGGACGTTGCATTTGTTTTGTGAATTTCAATAAGCTGTCCCTCTGCATTTAAACTGTAGAAATATGGAGAGGAAGGATGTATACATAAGCTGTTTGCTGTAATAGCAGGAAATGAATGGGTCTGTACTTGAAGAAAGTTTAAAGAGTCATTGCAAAGATTAATACTATAAATCGTATCATTTTCATTTGCATAAAGAAAAAGTAAGCCATCTGCTGTCATTGTAGCACAAGAAAAATCATTGGCAGGTAGGGTGGGACAAACATAAGGTATAATAAGTCCCTCACTAGTAATTTTACAAAGTTGGTGTGAGTCTAAGTCGTAAAAATATAGAAACTGGCTAGGATCGTGATAAACAATATGACCTGGTTTTATATTTTGAGGGAGTTTGCAAAGGTAAGACTGGGTACCTGTAATGAGATTTAAAGAATATAATTCATAAGTAGTTGTTTCTAGTAGGTAAGCAGAAGAAGAAGGTTCAAAGGGCGTGTCTAAACTATGTTTAAAGTCATAAGTAAGTAGGGAATCTGTAGTAGTTTCTGTAAGGGTAAAGGTATAGCAGTGTGGCGTAAGACTACTATTATAACCTAAAGGCTCCTTTAAGATGGGATTACTTAGGTCAGTTACAAGTTCATAGAGCTTGTAATCACCTACAAGAGTAAGGTTTGTAAAAATATAAGTACCACTAGGGTCAGTTAAAGTATGTTGTATATTTTGATTAGGGCCTACAAGGGCGATAGGAATATCTTTCATTCCCATATAAGTTGAAGCATTTAGAACCTTGCCTGTTATGGTAATAGACATATAAGAGACCTCCTTTTGTAAATTAATAAGGACTACAGCTGACGCTAATTAAAGCTGTTTGAATGAGATGAGTAGGTGAAATACATATATGATGAGAGGTAAGTATTGTAGGTAAAATGTTCATACGATTAGTTTTTATAAGTGTTAACATGCTTTGTTCATTATAGGTTTCAGGTAAAATCAGGGTAGCATTTTTATAAAAAGTGTAATGGATAACATGGAGGGTTTGTGCTGTATTATCCCCAATATAAGTTATCTCTTCATTAATTAGCAGTAAAATGCAAATGGCAGTTCCAGATAAATGTTCACCTTCATATGAAAGACCTTTGGGGGTTGTAAATCCTATATATTCATCAACTTGTGGGATAATATGACAGCGTACAAGTTTCGTAAGTGGTGGCTTGTGATTTGGGATGAATAAGTCTTCGGAGAATTTGATTTCTTTAGTATAGGGAGGAGTAAGATTTGGCATACTTAAAATCTCCTTTAGAAAGTAAATATGTACAATTAGGTAAAAACATCAATGTTCACTCCTTTAAAAAGTATGGTCATATAAATGAGAACACAATACAGATGTACAGTTATAAGTGCAATTAGAATTTATCATACATGGGTTAAATGCTAAAGAAATAAAACGATTATTGAGTGGATTAGTAGCTTCAATAAATAGGTAATAACAGTTTAGTGTATGTGTATCGTAAGTTAAGTAGTAGAAACCACTTTCATCAGTAGTGGTTTCTGCTACTTTTTTATAGGAGTAGGGGATATCTATAGCAGTGATTTCTAAAAGTTTAACCTGTGCCTTATATAAAGGTAGTTTAGAAACAGTAAAAAGTTGCCCCCAAAGTTTAAGGGAATAAGTATGTTCAATGTAGAAGTTAAGCTGCATGGGTGTAGTCATAGAAGGTATTACAAAAAAATCTTTACTTTCACCAGCTAAATCCGTTTGGATTAAATATTCACTAGGAGAGTAGGTATCAGCAATCATAAGCACCATCATCTTGATAAGGTGGTTTAGAGTAAGAGAATTGCTGACAACTAGTTTGTTCATGGGTGGTAGTCGCATCTGGCTCAACTATAATTTCTTGGCCTGTATTTGTTTTACCAACTAAAACTTTGTACCAAGCTGCTTCTGTGGTAAAAAGTTCAAATTGATAATAGCCTTCAGGATTGCTGGTGGTATAAGCGATATTTTGATACTTACGATTTTCATTGGTACCAATAATTTTTACAAGTTTAACAAGTGCCATAGGAATAGGCATATGTCTGTGATCTAGGATTTGGCCCCAGATTTTAATAGGTGTATATTGAAAAACGGATACATCAGCACGGACTTCACATGCCGCATTAGGGTCAATATTAAGATCTTCACTATTACCGATAATAACATTTTGTTGTTGGGTTTTTAAATCCATAAAGAAACCTCCTAAAATACTTTTATACATATATATACATTTCAAGGGGCGAATATTTATAAATTATGAAAGTAAAAGGAAAAGGAAAAAAGAAAGGAGACGTCTTTTCAGATAAAAGTACGCATATGATAGTAGTATATATTGTACGGGGTAGGGATTGACATGGACGAAGGTGAAAAGATTAAAATATGGGGTATTATTCAAGATGAAGCGTGTCATCCTATGGCACATATATGGGTGAAGTTATTAAGAAAAATTTATCGTGGTAAACATGGGTACTATGAGGAAAAGGCAGAAACTCTTTCTAATAGTGAGGGATATTATGAGTTTTTAATTTCTAAAGAGGAAGATAGTGAGACTTATAAGATTTTGGTATTAAAGGAAGAGGAGGAAGACGTATATGGTGAGTATGAGTAGCATTATGAAAATCATTCAGTATTTCTTGCCAAGAGATGCAAGCATTGTAAATATACAAAGTGAGAATATAACGGAAGAAGAGGAAGTAGCCGTTGTACATGGGGATTTTAATGCAGATGGGCAGCGAAAAATATTAGCTGTATATGCACGAAAAGGAAAAAAGTATCTTATGGGCCTAAAGAGAGATAAACGAGGATGGAATAGTAGCTTTTATAAGGAGTTAGCCTATAGAGATATTACTTATTTTGAAATTACTCACTTAGAGCAAACTAATAAGTGTGAGATTATTGTAGGAGGACCGGGAAAAGGAAGTGATAAGCAGGAATTAAGAGTATTAGAATGGCGGGGAGAAGAGGTTATAAAGGTAGGCCGCACCATGACCTTTGATAAGCTTGATATTAAGACTATAGAAGGGCAAGAAGCTTTAATCTTATGGCACGAAACAGGGCAGGAAATATATGATATTACTATTTATACTTATCAGAATGGTAAATTACAAGAAATGCCACAGCTAGAAGAAGCATATGCACCTTATATGATTGCTTATTATGAAACTTTAAAGACTATGTACCCAGAAGAAGAAATATATACAAAATATTATAAGGAGCTCCAAGAGAAATGGGGAAGTAGAGATAAGGCACCTAAGCTCACCTTATTAGCAGGTTATACTGCTTATCTTGAAGAGCAAGAGGCAGATGTTTTTTTATTAGGAAAGAAAATGGAGGAGTATATTCATAAATTACAACTTATTATAACAAGTGATAAGAAGAAATATCGTTACTTGATAAATTTAGATGTAGACAAGGTATATGACTATCAAATACGAATAGGTAAATTTTTTGAAAGTGAAGCAGAACAGGTTTTTATTAAGGTTAATGCGCATACGCCTTTAAAAGCTTCCAAGGCCTGGATTATAGGATTAGAAAACAATGCAGTTAAATTTTATTTGAATGAAGAGGTATATTACCTAGATGAAGATTTCAAAACGGGAATGTATATGTCTACAGAAGATGAGGAAGGTATAGAAATGCGAGGAGAAGTGTTTATTTTAGATTTAAACTTAGATGAACATTATATATTATGTGTGAAACACAGAGTGTGGAGTGAAAAAAATAAATGTTTATTAGGATATATGGTTAGGTGGCTTAGAGGACAAATAAATGAGTTTAGATGTTATAAAACTTACATTATGGTAGAGAAAGGGGGATGAAAATGGAAGTACTATTGCAAGTTAATGAGTATTTTATAAAACTTGGTGATCACATTACATATACATTAACATTAAAAAATGATGACGTATTAGTACAGCATATTTATGTGCTACCTTCGTCTATTGCAGAAATTACTTATACAGATGCTTTGATAAATAAGCAATTTATTGAAGATATTAATGTAGGTAAAGATGGCATACAAATTACAAAAATCCAACCTTTTGAGCAACTAGAACTAAAATTCTCAGGCAAACTCACAGCTTTTCCTGAGGAAAATCCTATTACGCAAATAATCGATGTATATTACGAAAGAGAAGGTATGAATTACAGTGAATCAAGTAATGAAGTGATTTGTTATGTGAAAGATAGTAATTTAAGTGAGAGCTGTCAAAGTTGTTATGTAACAACTAATATGCAGGTTGCAGATATGGATACAACTATTACATATGAGGTGTACTTAGAAAATAAGGGGAATATTAGAGGGGAAAATTTGTGTCTTTTAGGAGGTATTCCAGAAGGAACTATTTTTGTAGAAGATAGTATTAAAGGTAGTGAATATCATGAAGTAGTATATTGCCAAGGCAATTTTAACATAGGTAGTATTGAAGTAAATGAAATCATTAGTTTTTCCTATGAAACACGGGTCATACATATTCCCAAAGACTGGCATATTTTCTTTGAGGGGGAGATAACCTATGAGATGAAGTGGCCAAATCGAAAAACTGTTTTACAAAATGCTCTTTTAAATAAAATAGAAATACCTATAGAAACAGCTGTATTTGAGATGAAAAATGGTTATTTGCACAAAGAGGTTTCAGAGACTATTGCTACTGAAGGAGATATTCTAACGTACCATATAAAGACATTACAGCTGGGCAATAAGGTTGCAAGAAATGTAACGATTAGAGACTATTTGCCTAAGGGGACATTATGGGTATCAGAAAGCTTAATGGTGAATGGGGAAGTTCAAGAAAATCAAAACATAGAAGACGGTATTTTGATAGAGGCTATTCATCCTGGGGAATATTTGGACATTACTTATGCAGTATGTGTAGCAGATGAAACTATATGGAATGAAGTGGTGGGAACGAATACAGAAATTACCTATTGGTATGATAGAAATGGAGAAGTTATACGAAAAGGTGAAGTAGTAGGTGATGTATCTGAAAAGGATATGAGAAGAAT
>JAZKZQ010000003.1:0-6119 GCA_045612745.1 Cellulosilyticum sp.
GGCAAAAGGAAGCTACTTATAAGACAGTAGATAACAAGACTTGGATGTCTATATTGAAGGATTGTAAGAAGGCTGGAGGGCAAAAAGCCAATAGCAAATGTAAGCGTAAGGATTTTAATGACAATGATTATTTGGTTGTAAAAAAAGGATCATATGACTATTTGTACACATATAATCAAGTTGATGGATATAAGGTATATACAACAAATCCAATGGATGATAAGAAGAATTATAGACTAAAGGCTGATAAGGGGAAAACGGCCTTCAATCTTCTAGAGAAGAAATTTAAAGAGCTTAATGATGGTATGACTTTGAGAAAAGCCTTTGGATATTCTGAAGAAGAAATTAAAAGGTGTATCCCAAAGTCTTTTTATTATACAAATCCTAAATACTTAAATATCCCGTTGCCTTCTGTATCGGCTTGTGACTGGTGTTCACATTATCCCTCAAATGGATGTGATAGGTTGCCAAATTGGGATTTATCAATTAGGAGACAAGGAACAGTAAAGCCAACAAAAGAATATCCATTCGCATTTTATATTAAAAGTGGCCACAGTGCTGAATTAAATGTGTATGATACTCATTCTTGGTTAGATTCTAGATTTTTTAAAGCCCTATTTCGTTGGGATGAAAACACTTCAGATGCCTTTAATGACATTCCACTTGATGAAGATGAGACAATACTATGTCCAGTTGCACCTTTTACATTGACTGAATGTTGGAAATATTTCTATAAAAAGAGAAAAGAAGATGACAATGCCAAATTGGTAATGAACGCATCTATTGGGTTTATGCACCTCAAAAAATACAAGGAGAGAAGATTAGGACACATTGCTTCTGTAATAATTGCACGAGCTAATGACAAAATGCTTAAATTAGCTGAAAAAATAGGATTTAATAAGGTTTGTCATATTGTAATTGATGGAATAATATACCTGGGCAAAGAAGAATACGGCACAAATGAGAAAAAGCTAAATAATTTATATCAAGAACATACAAACGTTGAATGTATAATACGTGGATCTAATGCTTACATCATGAAGAAGAACGGGAAAATAATAGACATTAAGCATGGAGCTTATGATGTAGATTCAAGAGGAAAAGAAATAACAATAGAAAATTGCAAAGGCTTTGATGATATATTTGAATGGCATAGAGCCGAAGGAATAGTATTAGAAGAAGGAGATTATTATGAGGACATACAAGAAAAATAGAAAAAAAAGAGCCAAGAGTTCATACGATAGTTATAAAGAAAACATAATAAAATTAGAAATGAAAGGCTATAAAATAGACAAAAGTGATATTTTAAGCAAAAAAGCATATGAAAATTTATTTGAAAGGCTAAAAGCAAGTGGTAAAAAGAACATAGCTAGAGATTTAGCAAAGGACTTAACATCATATCAATATTCTAGATATAAGAAGCAAATTGAGAAATATGAACAAAAAGGATGGAAGTTATATGAAAAACTTTCAAAAGAGAAGTTTGCTGAAGAATATGAGATAGGAAAAAGAATTCAATCATTCAAAAAACGTGGATTTGCTATAGAACAAGCTGAAGCATCTTTAATGTTTACACCCTCTTATGCTGAAGAATATGCTAGAGAAATGATTAATGATGAATCATTAAGATTATTTGGAAAATATGGACCAATGCCAGAACAGAAGAAAGCTGATGTAAAAAGATTTGCTCAAAGAATAATGGAAGGACAATATAAACCCAAGGATTTATTTGAGAGATATATACAAACTCATGATGGATATTATTATGATGAGAACGGAGAGCAACACATTAGAAATAACATCAGAGAGGAATTTGAGGCACTTTATTAATGGCTAGAATGAATTTGAGAAATAGAGTTAAGAAAAGAGCTGAAGAAAAAAAGGTTGCTCAAAAGCATAGAGCCTTAGCAAGATATTACAACTTAAATTCGGCATTGGGTAATTCGTGGGCTATATTCTATGTAATTGTAGGTGGTCGTAAGACTGGTAAATCCTATAGTGTCACTGACTTTTTATGTAGACAAAAAGTAAAATTAGGAAAGCATTGTAAAAATTATTGGATGCGAATAAGTGAGACTTCAATTAAAGCAATGCTGCAAAATAACGCTGATAAGTTAGTCGACCCCGATTTAAAAAGAAAATATAATCTTGACTTGAAAGTTAAAGGTATGGATGTATTTAATAATTATCAAAAAGGCAAAAAAAATCAAGACGTGTTTATGACTGTCACACCATTATCCCAATTTGGAAAACTAAAGGGTGTTGGATTTTATGACAAAGACTATGATGGGTGGTATAATATAGTCCTTGATGAGTTCCAACTAGAAATTGGAGAAAAGAGAACATCATTTGATATTCTTTACAATTTTATTGGAATGTGTGAAAACATTGCAAGAACAACCAAAAATAAGATTAGAGTATTCTTACTAGGAAATACGCTAGAGGAAGCTTCTACAGTTTTAAAGGCTTTTAACTTCTTACCAGAAAAATTTGGAAGATTCTATTTGAAGTCAAAAAAATGTCTGATAGATAATCTAGAGCCAACTGATGAATATTTCAAGGACCGAGAAGGTTCTATTGCTGATATTCTAGGTGGAGACCAAATGTCTAACTATACAAATGAGCTTTCAAAGGATGTTAGCTTAATTGATAAATCAAGAGTCACACATCCAGTGGCGATTATTAAATTCACTAAATCAAAGGCTGATTGGTTTACGATGTGGGACAAGAATATTATAAAAAAATACAATGGAGAACATATGCCAGAGTCATACGATTTTTGTATGAGACCATATTTATCAAGCTACTTTTCCAAAGAAAAGAAGAATGCTATACTAGACATGTATGACGCTAGGACTTTAAAATTTAACAATCTAATAACACAAAGCTATTTTCAAGAAGCTTTGATAAAAATTAGAAAGAATGCTTAGTGGAAGGAAAACCATTTCAAACCCTCGTGAATGAGTATAACACTAGTGGCATCTGTATATATTGTCTATAATCTATTAAGCAGAGATAGACCGAAGAGGTACTGATGATAGAGAGCTTTATCACCTCAATAGGCTATGCAGAGAGGTTCTTTTGTAACTCATATTTAAAAAAATAAGATAAATTGTTGACTTTGTAATAAAAATGTGGTAATAAGAAAATAAGGAGGAAAAGATATGGAACAAGATCAAGTACAAATCGAAAGCGAAAACGACAAGGACGTTGAATATATCAACGCAATTAAGGAACTAAAGGCGAATTCAGTTCCAAAAGAAAAATTTGATAAGGTTGTAGAAGAGAAGCGTGAACTTTTACAAGCCCTCGTAAATGGAGACTCTATTGAGGTCGAAAAAGAAGAGTCAAAAACTATGCAAGAGCTAAGAGAGGCATATTTTAGAGAGGACCAAACAAATCTAGAAATGGCTCAAAACACCTTAGCACTAAGAAAGGCAATAATGGATGAAGGTGGTCAAGACCCATTCTTGCCATTTGGAGCAACAGCACAAGTCACACAAGCTGACATAGATGGTGCTGAGAAAACTGCTCAATATTTACAACATTGTATTGATGTTGCAGATGGAGACCCTGGTGTGTTCAATACCGAGTTCCAAAGAGGATTGAAAGAGGCATTCCCTCAAAAGGCATTCAATCCAAGAAAATATTAGAATAAAGGAGAAAATAACTTATGCCAAATTTTACAGGTCAACTTTCAAGTAATGAGATTTTTTCATCTCTTTACAATATGATTATTAGTCAGCAAGTATTTGCTGATAACTTAGGAACTCATCAAAATTTAGTTGATAAAGCTAAGGTTGATGGTTCATTATATGGAGATACTAAGTTGTATTATTCAACTGATGTATTAGCTTCAAATGCTTGGGGAAATGACGCAGAAGCAACAAACCTTCTACAAACTCATAGACCAAAAGCTCCAAGTGTACAAGCAATAAAATTAAATATCTTTAGACAAATCCCTCTAACAGTTGATAACTATTTATCAAAGAGAGCTTGGAGTGATGAGTATTCATTTTCACAATTTAATTCAGTAATGCTTGGATGGATTGGAGAAACTAAGAAAGTCTATGACGGAACTACTTACAACGCATTCATTGGAACTGCAAAGTCTGGAGAAACAGCACAAAATTTATCTGTGGATCTAACTACTGCATTATCTGGATTAAGCGGAATTGAGAAAGCAAGAATGGAAGCATTAACAATTGCCAACTTCTTAGCTGACTTATTTGTAGCAATGGCTGATTATAGAAGAGAGTTCAACGATTACAAGAACTTAAGATCATATGCAAAAGAAGATATTAAGCTTGTATGGAATTCAAAGTATGTTAACAAGATTAGAAAGGTTGATACACCTACATTATTCCATAAGGATGGACTTGTTGATAAGCTAGAAAATGATTATCTAGCACCAAAATATTTTGGTACAGTAATTACTTCTTCAAATGTTGCTACTTATTCAGATTCAACACCTACAACTGGAAAACCAATTGATAGTGATGATTCAACATATGTACCAGGAACAAATAATGCAAATGGTACAATTAGAGCAATGGTGGAAAAGACAGTCACAGTAAGTGCTACATCATATCATTTATTCCCAGGTGACGAAATTCCAGCAGGAGCAACTATTAAAGCAAGTGGAACATTTGAATTTGGAGAGGTTTACATTGAGGATAGCAAAGTAATATGTAAGGTGCTTGTAAAGTATCCACCTTATATGTCAGCGTTCTCAGTAGCAACTTCATTCTTTAATCCAAAGGCTTTAAATGAAAATCATTATCTTACATTCGGACATAATACTCTAGAGTATCTAAAGAATTATCCGATGATTACTGTAACTGAAGTTTAGTAATTAAGAGGGCGAGTGTAAACTCGCTCTCTTTTTAAAGTTAAGGAGGAACTATGGCAAATCTTCAAAATGTATATTTTTTGAAATACAATAACTATTTCAATAAAATCTTAAAAAAGAAAAATACAATAGAGGACTACATTGCATATCAAGTCGGAGAAGTACAAACCGATACAAATTTTATACCAGGCAATGGCATTTCTACAAAGCACATCATTAACTATGGATGGTCTTTAAATGACAATCCAGATTATGTTGTTGTTACTGACTCCCTAAATAATATCCTCTCTCGATGGTTTGTAATTGACGCTGATAGAACAAGAGCTGGACAATACTCTTTAACTTTAAAAAGAGACATATTAGCTGATGAGATAGATAACATCTTAGAAGCACCAGCATTTATTACAAAAGCAACTCTTGATGATACTGACCCAATGATATTTAATGATGAAGCAATTAGAGTAAATCAAATATTAGACTCTGAAGTGCTTTTAAAGGATGAGACTGGTGTCCCTTGGATTGTTGCTTATCTACCAAAGCACGACCAAGTAGTAAAGGACGCACAAGGGAATGTAATAAGTTGGGAAGGACAAACAGTAAGTAGTTTATCATCAACACCAAATGCAAACTTTACCGCAGTTTCAGAGTTAGAATTTAAGAGTATGCTTCTAGATGGATATAAGATTTTGACTAGCTTTAAAGCAAGAGTAAATTGTCATCAAACGTTAGAGGGTATATTCAGGGTAAGTGTAACATATGCTAACTCTAATTATTCTTATTCAAAAACTGATATAACAGGAAATAATTATTTTTCTATTAAAGCGGGTACTTTAATAGAAAAAATAAATAATACATTAAAAAACGGACTAATTGATGGTATTTGTCAAGACCATGGAATAATGGAAGATTATTCTACATATGTATCTACCATTGAAGAATACAATGGAAAGACAGTTGAAATAGGTGGAGTAATTTATAGAATAAATATTTCTTTATCAACTGAGACAACAATTACATCTGATTCCTATGAATTTTCAGCTAGTAACACCTATTTATCAACAAAGGCCGAACTAGAAAATGAAAATATATTAGATTCAGTTGTTGGAAATAATAGTAGCATAGTATATACTAACTACTATTCATATAAGACAGTAAATGTTACACTTACTGAAATACCTGGTGTTGATGTAAATTTTACAATATCAACAACAAGAAGAAGCTTAAAAGACCAACCATATGATATGATATGCTTTCCTTATAAAGACCA
>JAZKZQ010000004.1:0-18389 GCA_045612745.1 Cellulosilyticum sp.
GGTAATAGAACCGGGATTGCAAATGAGAACATTATCTTCTTTTTTGAGTTCCCAAAGATGAGTATGACCATATAAAAAGATTTCTTTATCACCTAATTTAGGAAAGTTATCTGAGGTGTATAAATGACCATGTGTGGCAAAGAGACGTACGCCATCTTCAAAAACTAAATTGTAGTCACTAAGGCAAGGAAAGGCTAAAAGCATTTGGTCAACCTCTGCTTCACAATTACCACGACAAGCAATGATTTTTGAAGCAAGGGGATTTAGAAGTGCAACAACTCCCTGTGGATTGTGACCCTCTGGAATAGGATTACGTGGGCCATGATAAAGAATATCACCTAATATAATCAGGTAATCATAAGCTTCTTTTTTAAATTTTTGAATTACTTTTTCTAAAAAAAGGGTAGAACCATGAATGTCTGAAATAATCATATAACGCATAAAATAACTCCTTTAATGTCAAATTTATTCTCATTATATTACTATTTAATTTATGCATGCAATATGCTACAATTAACAATAGAAATTTTACCTAAAACTTAGATTTAGGTTATGTAGAAAATATATAAAAATGCTTAAGAAGATAAAAATCGTAAAGAATAAAAGGAGACTAGTCGTATGGAATGTCGTGATTTTTGTGGAGCTTGTTGTATTGCACCATCTATTAGTTCTCCTATACCAGGTATGCCAAATGGAAAAAAAGCAGGTGAGCGTTGTATTCAGTTAGATGAAAATAATCGCTGTAAGATTTTTTTAGATCCTAGAAGACCGAAGGTATGTGGAGACTTAATGCCAGAAGCAGAAATGTGTGGGACTAAGAGAGAGGATGCAATGGTATACCTTGAGGAGTTAGAACGTTTGACAAATCCTACTTAGGCTATAGGGGAGGTTTTTTTATGGCAAATGTAAAGACAAATGTAATGCGTTTGTTAGATAAAGCTAAGGTGCCTTACGAGGTAACTTCATATGAAGTAGCAGATGGAAAAGTAGATGGCAATTCAGTAGCAGAAAAGATTGGTAAATTAAAGGAACAGGTTTTTAAGACACTTGTTACAGTAGGACATAGTAAGCTTAATTATGTATTTGTAATCCCAGTAGATGAAGAACTTGATTTAAAAAAAGCTAGCAAGGTAGTGGGGGAGAAGAATATGGAAATGCTTCCACAAAAAGACCTCTTAAAAACAACAGGTTATATTCATGGTGGATGCAGCCCTATAGGTATGAAAAAGCTTTTTAAAACTACAATTCATCTTACTGCAAAAGATTTAAAAGAAATGACTTTTAGTGCAGGAAAAGTAGGTTATCAAGTGACAATGGCACCTGATAGTCTGGCATTATTGGTTAATGCGAGTTATGAAGATATTGTTAAATAGTTATAGCATAGCCATTAAAAAAGATAGTGCTACAAAATTATAAGTAATTTTGTAGCACTATCTTTTCTTAATGCATAAAATCAAGTAATTCATTCATACGTGATGAAGCCTCTTCATAGCCTTCTGAAAAAAGTAATTTAAGCTTGTCCGTATTTTTTTCAAATTGGTCTAGTTGGAGTGGAGTAGGTGGATGGAGTATAAATGCCTTACCTTCTTGTTCTAATGTTTCAAGATGTTTTAAAGATGTGTTGTAATGAATGTGTCTATGTGCCATTTCACGAACAAGTTCAGGATAGCCACTGAGGGTTCTTTGGGCTAAAGTATGCATCCTTTTAGAATAAGTTTTGCGATAACCTCGATTGCGTGTAGAAATAAAAATGTGATGTGTATTACCATCTTCAATGGACTTATCAATAGGAATACCATTAACAGAAGCACCATCTAAATAATACTGACCTCTAATTAAAACCGGTTTTGATAAGCAAGGAATACTGCTAGAAGCACGGAGCATAAGGAGTGTTTCTTCTTTACTACGTGCTTCCTTTGGATGCATATAAAAAGTTTTACCTGTTCGGCAATGGGTAACACCTATTTTAAAGCAAGTATCATTAGCATAAAAACTATCAAAATCAAAAGGATCTAAATCAAAAGGTAGGTCATTAAAAAGAAAGTTCATACCAAAGTAGGCACCTTCTTTTAATAAGTTACTAAAGTGAATAAATCGCTTATCTGTAACCCAGTGTGTGTACAGTCTTTCATTACGGTCACATTGGCCTGATAAATAGTCACTTGAGAGATTAGCACCAGCTGAGATACCAATAATATACGGAAACTTTAGTTGGTATTCATCAAATGCTTTAAAGACACCAGCAGTGAAAGCACCACGCATTCCGCCACCTTCTACAAGTAGTGCTACTTTTTTATTCATTGTATAATCCTCCTCTGACATATATAGGATACTATTTTCAATTATACACTTAATTTTAGTATAATATTCGAAAAATGAATATAAAGTGAGGAATTATTTATATATTTTATGAGGACAAAGCTAAAATACACCCTAAAAATTGTAAATAGTTATTATATAAACCTCATAAAAATGTAAAATAATGTAAAAAGATTTGTTTATTACTTGGCATAGTACAAGTTGTAGGGGTGTATTTAGGGGCAAGATATTTGGTACAATATCCAATACAAAAAATACGTGAACTTATTAAGGCGACAACTGAATTTGATTTTAAGTATTTAAGAATAGATGATAAGTTATTTAGACAAAGTGATGAAATAGGTGAAATGGCAAGAGATATAATGGTTATGCGAGAAGGATTGTGTGCAAAAGCTAAGACAACGCAAGTTGTTGTGGAAGAGTTACTAGGTATTGTGAGCAAAACTCAAATTGAAATACAAAGTTCAAGAGAAAACACACAGGATACTCTCAAAGGTACTAATCAGCTAAAAGAAGCCATTGGTAAGCAAGTAGGGGATATGCAAATTGGACAAGGACTTTTAGGCGAATTAACACTTAAGATTGAAAGCTTAAATAATCAGATTAAAGAAGTACGTAGTGCTACAATACATACAGAGGAAGAAACTGAACTGGCAAGTTATAAGGTTGCAAAACTTAAAGATAATTTTGAAAATCATGCAAGTGTATCAGAAAATCAAGAAGTACTTACACAAACATTAACAACAACTAATGAGGCACAAATACAATCAATTGAAGAGTTAGCTAAAACAGGTGCTGATTTAACTGGTGTGACAGAACGATTAAAAGATACATTAGAAGAATATCGTTTATAAGAAGAAAAAGTAGCTAAAAACCGAAAGGTATATTTAGCTACTTTTTTATATAGAATAAAGTCATAAGTAGTCGTAATTATTAGGAAAGAAGATGGTATGATGACGAGATGGCACGTACTTGTTCATTTTATAGAAAATTTTAATGATGAAATGGCACTTTTGACAAAGTTGCTAGTGCCAGAGCAGGTTATTTTAGTAACTAGTGAAAGTAGAAAATCTGAAGGTAAGTTACAACAAGTCATAGATTATATGAAGGCAGAATTTGCACAAATTATGGTGGAAGTTATAACTTATGAATTAGAGGAACCACTAGGGCTCATGGAGAATTTAAAACCGCATTTGAACAAGCAAATAGCTGTTAACCTAGCAGGGACCTCTCCATTAGAGGCATTACTTATTACAAATTTAAGGGAGAGTTATAGTTTTACAATGCTATATCCAGATATTAGGCAAAATCGGTTGTATATTTTTGAAAAAAACAAATTAGATATACAAGTTTTATCACAAGTCCTTGGCTTATTAGAAGTAAAAGATTATTTATCATTAGGAGGAGGTATTATCTTACAAGATGAAAAAAGTAAGTATGAAACCTCGCTTTATAAGGGGATGCTTGATTTGTTATTAAATCATTACGAAGATACATTTTCAATGATTAGACATTTATTTAAACCTACTTATTTGCATTTTAGCCCTTCCTATGAAAAAGAGTTTTACTTTGAAATAGCAAGCAGTGACCTGAGTGAAGAACAAAAAAATGCTTTAAATCGTTATCTTGAGTATTTGAACAATCTGGAGTGGGTCAAAAAATTTGATGTGCTTAATATGTGTATACGTGTTTATGCACAAAATAAAGAGATAGAGCATTATTTAAGTAGTGGTGCATGGCTTGAGCATATAACGTATTATTATATGAAAAGTATAAAGAAAATCAGTGATGTACATACTGGTTTTAAATTTGCTTGGCATATGCAAGAGCGGCATATACACAATGAACTAGATGTGGTGGCTACTTTAGAAAATAGGTTAGTTTGTATTTCTTGTAAGGATACAGATAAATATGATTATCAGACATTAAATGAATTGGAAGTTTATAGCACAAGATTAGGAGGACCAGAAACTATAAAGATACTAGTTACAACTATGCCACCAGTTAAGAGTAGTACCTTAGATCGTGCAAGAGGCATGGGTATTCATATTGTACAGATTGAAGATAGTCTTAAGTCACTATATGACAAGTTAAATGGCCTAGTGTAAAAATTCCTCATTTTATATGGTCAATGTTTCATAAAGTATGCTATAATACAAAATGTTGAAGTAAATCACCCAAGGGGAGGATTTAAAAGTAAAAAGTGTCATATTTAAGTTAAGTATTAACTTAAATCATGAAATCTATAGATAAAGGATGATAAATAGATGATTACAGTAAATAATATGAGCCTGCAATTTGCAGGAAGAACGCTATTTAAAGATGTTAATCTTAAATTTACACCAGGTAACTGTTATGGTGTAATCGGAGCAAATGGTGCTGGTAAATCTACTTTCTTAAAAATCTTATCTGGAGAGCTTGATAGCACAACAGGTGAAATTGCAATTCCAAAGAATATCCGTATGTCTGTGCTTAAACAAGACCACTATCAATATGATGAGTGTCAAGTGCTTGAGACCGTTATCCGTGGTAATGCAAGACTCTTTGAAATTATGCAAGAAAAAGATGCACTTTATGCAAAAGAAGATTTCTCTGATGCAGATGGTGAAAGAGCAGCTGAACTTGAAGGAGAATTTGCTGAAATGAATGGTTGGGAAGCTGATTCAGAAGCATCTCAGCTCTTACAAGGACTTGGTATTGGTACAGACCTTCACTATTTACAAATGAAAGAGCTTCAAGGTGGAGAAAAAGTAAAAGTTCTTCTTGCACAAGCTTTATTTGGTCAACCAGGAATCCTTCTTCTCGATGAGCCTACTAACCACTTAGATATCGATTCAGTAGAATGGCTTGAAGATTTCTTATTAGATTTCCCTGGAACAGTAATTGTAGTATCTCACGACCGTCACTTCTTAAACACAGTATGTACACATACAGTAGATATTGACTTTGGTCAAATCAAAATGTATGTTGGTAACTATGACTTCTGGTATGAATCAAGTCAAATGATGCAACACTTAATGAAAGCACAAAACAAGAAGAAAGAAGATCAAATTAAAGAGCTTCAAAACTTCATTCAACGTTTCTCTGCTAATAAATCTAAAGCGAAACAAGCTACATCTCGTCGTAAGTTATTAGATAAATTAACACTTGATGAAATGCCAGCTTCTTCAAGAAAATATCCATTTGTACGTTTCACACCAGATCGTGAAGTAGGTAATGAAATTCTTACTGTAGAAGGCCTTTCTAAAACTATTGATGGTGTAAAAGTACTTAATAATGTAAGTTTCCGTGTAAACAAAGATGATAAAATTGCTTTCATTGGAGAAAATGAAATTGCACAAACAACATTATTTAAAATTTTAGCTGGTGAATTAGAGCCAGATGAAGGAAGTTTTAAATGGGGTGTAACAACTTCTCAGTCTTACTTCCCTAAAGATAATACAGAGTTCTTTGAAGGATGTGAATTAAATCTTATTGATTGGCTTCGTCAATACTCTGATGATCAAACAGAAAGTTATCTGCGTGGATTCCTTGGACGTATGCTTTTTGCAGGTGAAGATTCTCTTAAACCAGCAAAAGTATTATCAGGGGGAGAAAAAGTAAGATGTATGCTTTCTCGTATGATGCTTTCTGGTTCTAACGTAGTTATGTTAGATCAACCAACTAACCACTTAGACCTTGAATCGATTACAGCAGTAAATGATGGGCTTATTGAATTTAAAGGAAATGTTCTCTTTACTTCACATGACCACCAATTTATGCAAACAATCGCAAATCGTATTATTGAAATTACAGAAGATGGAACAATCGACCGTATTGGAACTTATGATGAGTTCTTAGCTTTCAAAAAAGGTAAATAATTAAAACTAGAGCTGTTGTGTTAATTTTATGCAACAGCTCTAGTTTTAGGGTATAGAAAAAGAGCTATCATACGTAATAGGGTATGATAGCTCTTTTTTAAGATAGACCTTATGTCTAAGTCTTATACTAATAAAGTGCGATCAACTTTATTAGTGGGGATAAGGCTAAGGATCGTTCTACTTTGCAGCATAAAAGTTTTCATCTCTAGAAAGCTTCTATAATAGAACGATGATAATTCAAAAATCTTAAAAATGATGGAAGTATGACAGGGTGTGTTGGGTGCCAGTGCATCTTTGTAAAGATGCATTCATAGTATGAACGAAAATTGAGTGTTTTATGCTATAATAATTAAAGAGTATTAAACTTTAGGGAGGTATTACTATGGAAAATTATTTTTACAAATGTGACGTATGTGGTTATGTACATATTGTGCCAGCATATTGGGTAA
Organism: Cellulosilyticum sp.; assembly: GCA_045612745.1. GTDB lineage: Bacteria > Bacillota > Clostridia > Lachnospirales > Cellulosilyticaceae > Cellulosilyticum. The sequence goes on from JAZKZQ010000004.1 coordinate 6,629, forward strand.
GTTTTTCACCAGAAGAAGAGATGGAAGCACCACATATTTGTCCTGAGACAGGAGCATGTTGTGATAATGTGATATTACATTTAATGCATGACATGGAACAAGTTTAAAATAATAATTCTACAAACCTACGATTAAAAATAAGATGAATACATAAAATAAATAGAAGGCCAATAGCATTTTATGAAACCCTTATAAAAAGGAGTGTAACATGAAAATTAGTAAAATAATTATTGGAATATGCAGGCTTATTTTTATTTTAAATGGTATAGTCTTACTGGGTGTAGGTCAGTGGGGAAAAGGTTTTGCTTTGTTAGGGAGCCTATTACTTACCTTTTTACCAGAGGTATATGTATGGCTTAGAAAGTTACAAATTCCTAATCGGGCTTGTATGTGGTATGTTGTTTTTATATTTGGTTGTCAGTGGTTAGGAACATATCTAAGATTTTATGATAAGTTTATTTGGTGGGATGTACTGTTACATTTTACATCAGGTTTTTTATTGGGTTATATAGGACTTGTATTACTTATGAGTTTAGATCCAAGTTATAGTTTATTTAAAACAAAAAGATACATTATAATAGCTCTTTTTGTATTTGCTTTCTCAGTGATGGGGGCTACTATATGGGAAATATGTGAGTATACAGCCGACCAGCTATTAGGAACATTTACCCAGCTTGGAAGCCTTAAAGATACAATGGAAGATATAATAAATGGAACAGTAAGTGCATTTTTATTTGCACTTTATACGTATATGGTGTTAAAAAAGGGAAAAAACTCCTATATAACATCATTTATAAGGTTAAATGAAGGACAAAAATCTAATAAAAGATAGTACACTATAAATTTTGTTAGATTAAAAGAAAGAGGAACAAGTATGATTTTATTGTCTGTAAGTGATATAAAGAAAATATATGGTGAAAAAGTTATCTTTGATGATATATCCTTTAGTATTGATAGTAGTGAAAAAATAGGTATTATTGGTGTAAATGGCACAGGAAAAAGTAGCCTTCTTAAGATTATGGCAGGCTTAGAAGTACCAGATAAGGGTGAAGTGGTTACATCTAATGAACTTGTCATAGAGTATTTACCTCAAAATCCATATTTTGATGAGCATTCTACTGTACTTGAGCAAGTATTTAAGGGAACATCACCTATTATGAAAGTATTACGTGAATATGAAAAAGCTGCTCAGCAGTTAGAAAAAGACCCACTAAATGAAAAGCTTCAAAAACAGCTTATGGACTTGAGTGGACAAATGGATGCACAAGGAGCTTGGCAACTTGAAAGTGAGGCAAAAGCTATTTTAACCCAATTAGGCATTAACGACTTTGAACAAAAGGTAGCCAATCTTTCAGGGGGGCAGCGTAAAAAGATTGCTTTAGCAGGTGCCCTTATTAGACCATGTAATTTATTGATTTTAGATGAGCCAACCAACCATTTAGATAATGATACGATTGATTATCTAGAAAATATGTTAAAAACTAAGAAGTGTGCCCTTGCTATGGTAACACATGATCGTTATTTCCTAGAGCGTGTAACAAATCGTATTGTGGAAATTGATCAAGGGAAGCTTTATAAATATGAAGGAAATTATGAAGCATTTCTTGAACAAAAGATGCTTCGTGAACAAATTGAAGAGCGTCAAAGAGAAAAGGATGCCAGTCTTTATAAACAAGAACTAGAGTGGATGCGTAAAGGTGTAGAAGCAAGGCGTACAAAGCAAAAAGCAAGACAAGAGCGCTTCTATGAATTAGAAGAACGCATGGGTGGTAATAACAAGCAAAACATGGAAATAGGACTTGGTACAAGTCGCTTAGGTAAAAAAATTATTGAGCTTAAGAATGTCAGCAAGAGCTTTGATGGAAAATGTGTTATTAATGATTTTACTTATACTGTAGTAAGAGGAGACCGCATTGGAATTGTGGGCAATAATGGGATGGGAAAATCAACACTTCTTAATCTTATTACTGAAAAGTTTGCACCAGATACAGGTAGTGTAGAGATAGGAGATACTGTAAAAATTGGTTATTATACACAAGAGAGTAAAGATATGAATACAAAGCTCCGTGTCATAGATTATATTAAGGAAAAAGCTGAGTATATTAAATCTGCAGATGGCACAATGGTTTCAGCAGGGAAAATGTTAGAGCGCTTTTTATTCCCACCTATTTTACAGTACTCACCTATTGAAAAACTGTCAGGTGGAGAGAGAAGAAGGTTATATTTATTAAGTGTATTAATGGATGATATTAATGTACTTTTGCTAGATGAGCCGACTAATGATCTTGATATCTATACACTTCAAATACTAGAGGAGTATATTGATAATTTTAATGGACCAGTTATTGCAGTATCACATGATCGTTACTTCTTAGATCGTATTGCAGATAAGATATTTGCATATGAAGGGGAAGGAAAAATTGTTTATACACCAGGCAATTACTCGGATTATCATGCACGTAAAATGCAAGAAGCTGAGGAAATTGTGGTGAAAAAAGAAAAATCACCTACACCTAAAAAAGTTAATGTAGGTACAACCAAATTAAAGTTCTCATTTAAAGAACAAAGAGAATATGAACAAATTGATGGGATTATTGAAGGATTAGAAGAAAAGCTCCAAGCAATTGAAAATGATATGGTAACTTATGCTACAAATTTTGGAAAGTTACAAGAGCTTACTGTGGAGAAAGAAAAAGTAGAAGAAGAACTGATGCAGCAGATGGAACGCTGGGAATACTTAAATGAACTAGCAGAACGTATTAAGAATCAATAGATTTAGAAGATATCAAATGAAAAGTCAGTAGTATATAAAAGGATGAGGGATTAGCTTGGCTAATAACTTATCCTTTTTTCAAATATAAACTTGTATAAAGTAAAAATATTCTGTGATATATTAAAGAAAGAAGCGCTTATATTAAATAAAAAGGAGTCAAGTCATGAGAGTAGTGGGGAATGATACAAATATCAGGCAGATAGGTAGGATTTATTCAGAAGGTGATGTAGTATATTTAAATTATTCATGTACATCAGTAGAGTTTGAATGTATCGCTAGGAAAGTAAGTGTAAGGTTATGGACAGATGTTACAAAGTGGGAGGATATATTTGAGGCACGAATGGGTGTTTTTATTAATCATGAAGATGTACCTTCACAGCGTTTTATGTTAAAAGAAGAAGAAAAAGACTATGTAATTTATGAAAGTGAAATACCAAAGAAAGTGCATATTAAACTCATGAAGTTATCGGAAGCTGCATTTGCTAAGGTGGCAATCAAAGAATTTGATATTGAAGGGGAAATATTACCTTTAGAATTAAAACCGAAAGCACATCAAATAGAGTTTATCGGAGATTCTATTACATGTGGTTATGGTATTGAAGGCGTATGGAATAAAGATACCTTTACAACCCATCAAGAAGATTCTTGGAAAGCTTATGCAGCACAAACAGCATGTTATTTTAATGCAGATTTCCACCTTATTTCATGGAGTGGTATAGGAGTGAGTTCTTCATGGACAGATACAGGGGAGATCAATGATAGTTGGCTCATGCCTATGCTTTATCCTTATACTGATAGAGGACTTGAGAATACATTAGAACATTCAAGGTATGAGATGTGGGATTTTACTAAGTTTAGGCCCGAATGTATTGTCATTAACTTAGGTACCAATGATACCAGCTATACAAAGGATGTACAAGAACGTATTATGCATTTTGGGGAGAAGTATTATGAGTTTTTAAAGATGATTAGAGCTAATAATCCACAAGCAATGATTATTTGTACCTTAGGTGTAATGGGACAAGAGTTATTCCCAGAGATTAATAAGCAAGTAGCACGTTTTAGTTTAGAGCAAAAAGATGAAAAGATTATAGCTATGCCCTTTATGCAGCAAGAAGAAAAAGATGGTATAGGTGCAGATTGGCACCCAAGTGAAAATACACATCATAAAATGGTAGCACAATTGACTGAAATAATAAAAGATGTAATGGGGTGGGAAACGGCAGTATTTTAGGAAAGGTGAGTATAGATGAAGGGACTAAGAAAAATAAAGTATAATGCACCAGTGATATTAACATTTACAATAATAGCATTTATTGTAATGATATTAGGCTACATTACCAATGGACAGAGTACTGAAAAGTTCTTTATGATATACCGTAGCTCCTTAAGTAATCCACTTCTTTATTTAAGGTTTTTTACACATATATTGGGTCATACTAATTTAGAACATTTTGTAGGAAATTTTACAATTATTCTTTTGGTAGGGCCTATGCTAGAAGAAAAATATGGCAGTAAGAATTTATGTGTTATGATTATGTTAACAGCTTTCATTACAGGATTAATCAATGTTATATTTTTCTCTTCGGCATTGTTAGGAGCCAGTGGCATAGCATTTATGTTTATATTATTAAGCTCATTTGCAAATAGCACAGAAGGCACAATTCCGTTAACGCTGATATTAGTAGCAACTATTTATTTAGGAAATGAAATTATAAGTGGTATTGTATCAGCTGATAATATTTCACAGCTGACACATGTTGTAGGTGGGATTTGTGGATGTGGTTTAGGGTATTTATTTAAACCAAGCAGAATATAAAAAATAGAATACGAAAAGGGAATAAAGAAGTATATAACTGTAAAATCTATGTAGATATATGTGACGATTTGAAAAATAAAAATGAATTTCATACATAAAACTTTTAAATATACTATATTTTTCGTCCATAAATGTGTATAATAAGAAGGTATATGTAGATAACGAAGGAGGAGTACTAAAATGGAAGAAAGCAATCTCACCATGGCAGACTTAATGGCAGAAGTAGATAAATCAATGGCGCGTATATATAGAGGACAAGTACTTGAAGCGACAGTTATTCTTGTTCAAGAAAAAGGCGTAAGTGTAAATATCGGTTCACAAAAAGATGGATTTATTCCTTGGGAAGAAATGTCTTTTGAAGAAGTAGATAAAGCAGCAGTTAAAGAAGGCGACAAATTTAGTGTTGTTGTTGTAAAAATTGATGATGAAGAAGTAATCGTTTCTAAAAAAAGAGCAGAAGTACAAGAAACACTTGATGAAGTACAAAAAATGTTCGATAACAAAGAAGTATTAACTGTTCATGTGAAAGAAGTTGTAAAAGGTGGTGTAGTAGCACCATTTAAAGGGCTTCGTGGATTTATTCCAGGTTCTCAAATTTCTCATACATATGTAGAGGATTTAAATGCATATGTTGGTAAAGATGTAGAAGTAGAGATTATAGAATTTGATCCAAAAGCTAAAAAACTTGTTTTCTCAGCAAAAAGACTTTCAGCAGAAAAAGCAAAATCAGCAAAAGCAGAGAAACTTGCAACACTTGTTGCAGGAGAAAAAGTAACTGGTACAGTTACAAAATTAATGCCTTATGGTGCATTCGTAGATCTTGGTGGCATTGAAGGTCTTGTACACAATAATGAACTCTCTTGGACACGTATCAAACATCCTTCAGATGTTGTTAAAGAAGGTGACAAAGTTGATGTTTTAATTTTATCTGTTGATGCAGAAACAGGTAAAATTGCATTAAGCCTTAAAGATATCACAGTAAATCCATGGGTTCTTGAAACAGCTAATTTAGAAAATGATCAAGTAGTAGAAGCAACAATTACACGCTTTGCTAGTTTTGGTGCATTTGCTAAGATTAGTGAACATGTAGAAGGTCTTATTCATATTTCTCAAATCTCAGAAAAACGTATTAATAAGGCTGAAGAAGTACTTGAAATCGGTCAAGTTGTTAAAGCTAGAATTGTAAATATTGATAAAGAAGCTAAAAAAATCGGTCTTACATTAAAAGATGTAGAAGCACAAATGAACGATGATATGGCACAATATATGCAAACTGAAGATGAAAAAGTAACACTTGGTGATATAATTCAGTAGTTATTATAGATAAAAGGAACCCTTCGGGGTTCTTTTGTTTTACAACGGTTGTAGTGGGTATGTAGATTAAAGAAATGAAATACTGTTATGAAATCGATAAATATGATAATATAAAAGTTAATGAGTAATATATAGAGTACATATAAGAGAGTCGAGGGGGATAACGTGAAAGCATTAAAAGCCTTATGGGAGACACTGACAGATAAAATAGGAATAAAGCAAATAGCAATGGATGAAAAAACCATAGAGGAAGTATTTGATGAATTAGAATCTGTTAGTATAAAAAGGAAAAGGGTAGAGGAATATCTAGTTTCATTAGATATTAAAGAAGAGGAAACTAGAAAGTTTGAGAAGTTAGATAAAGAAACAATTCAACAACTTAATGTATTAGCAGGTCGTGCAAAAGCCATAGAAGAGAAAAAGCAGAATTTAAAGGGAAGACTCATACATCAAAATGCAGCACTCTTACGTTTGGTGCCATATGAAGATGAAATTCCAGAAATTATTAAAGAAATGCAACAAGCTGAAAAACGCAAACGAGAAACTGAAAATAATATGTATTATTTAAAAGAAGAAAGAGAAGAATTATTAGAAGAAAGAGAAACTCTTCTTAGTGGTTATAATTTTTTAAAAGGATTTAGTGTAGTATTTATGATGCTCATCGGAATAGGACTTCTTGTGGTATTTGCTATGATGCAAATTTTAAGACAAGCTGTATGGATTTATTTAACGGGGGCAAGTATTATATTTATTTTATTTTTAGTGGGCATTCTTTATGCCAAAGACCGTATTGAAAAGGCCTTAGCACGTAATAGTATTTTACAGAAGAAAGCAGTAAAGTATTTAAATAAGGCTAAGATTCGTTATTTCCATCAAATGCGTTATTTAGAGTTTCAGTATCATAAACTAGGTGTAGATAGTGCAGCAAAATTAGAGATGTACTATACACGCTATGTAAAAAATAAAAATAATGAAAAAGCTTATTTGCAGATGAATGCAACACTTTCAGAAATAGAAGAAAAGATGCATGTTCTTTTAAAAGAACATGATATCGATGTGGATTATGTTGAAAATCTAACAGATTGGGCTTTAAATCCTAAAAAAGTAAATACACTTAAACTGGTCAAGACAGAACGTCAAAAGACTGAAGAACAACTACAAGGTTTAAATATATATGAAAAGGAACTTTGGCAAGAAATTCTTGCCATGGAAGAAGATGAAGTCTTAGGCGAGCTGGTTACACAAAAGATAAAAACTTATCGAGAAAAGGAGATGCTTGACAAAGAAGAAAAAGGTGCATAAAATAGTAGTAATCGAATGAAACGATGCAATGATAAAGAGGAGTATAATAGAACCCCGTTTAGAGAGAGAAGATGATGCGCTGAAAGTCTTCTTACGAAAGGTCTATTAGAAGGTAGCTTTGGAGCACTATTTTTGAACTAAAGTAGAAAATAGCGGGTAAGCCCGTTACAGCATAGAGTGCTTTATGCATATTTATATATGTGTGAAGAATTAAGGTGGTACCGCGAGCTATGTCGTCCTTATATGCGTATAAGGAGGCATGGCTCTTTTTTGTTTTGGAGGTATAAGTCATGAGTATGATAGGTTTTGTGCTTTTTGCCATTGGGCTTATGGTTTTCTTTTTTGCAAAACGTATTGTTATGGCGAAAACCAAACTAGAAGAGCAGGACGAAGAAGAATTTGGAATACTTATAAGCGGTGCAGTAATTGCCGTTAGAGTTTCAGGCTTTGTAGTAGCGGCACTTGGTATTATTTTCTTAATGCTAGGACGCTAAAAGTTCTAAAGTGTTATGGTATAAATACTTAAAACTCTTAAAGTAGGACATTCGAAAATAAGGAGGAAATTTCAGTGAAAGAATTAGAAAAAGTTTATGACCCTAGTCAAGTAGAAGAAAGACTTTATAAAAACTGGATGGAAAAAGGTTATTTTCATGCAGAGGTAGAGAAAGATAAAAAACCATTTACAATTGTAATGCCACCACCAAATATTACAGGGCAACTCCATATGGGGCATGCACTTGATAATACACTTCAAGATATTTTAACACGTTACAAACGTATGCAAGGGTATAATGCACTTTGGGTTCCAGGGACAGACCATGCAAGTATTGCAACAGAAGTTAAAGTAGTAGAAAAAATTGCTGCTGAAGGCCTTACAAAAGAAGAACTTGGTAGAGAAAAATTCCTTGAGCATGTATGGGATTGGAAAGAACAATATGGTGGTCGTATTGTAGAACAGCTTAAAAAACTTGGTTCATCTTGTGACTGGGATAGAGAGCGTTTCACAATGGATGAAGGGTGTTCAGAAGCTGTTCAAGAAGTATTTATTCGTCTTTATGAAAAAGGATATATTTATCGTGGTTCAAGAATCATTAACTGGTGTCCAGTTTGTGGAACTTCTATTTCAGACGCTGAGGTAGAACATGAAGAAAAAGAAGGACACTTCTGGCATCTTCGCTACCCTGTAGTTGGCTCAGATGAGTTTGTACAACTTGCAACAACTCGTCCAGAAACAATGCTTGGAGATACTGCAATTGCTGTTAATCCAGAAGATGAGCGTTATGCACACCTTATTGGTAAAATGGTACGTATTCCACTTGTTGATAGAGAAATTCCAGTTGTAGCAGATAACTATGTAGATAAAGAATTTGGAACAGGGGTTGTTAAAATTACACCAGCTCACGACCCTAACGACTTTGAAGTTGGTAAACGTCATAACTTACCAGAAATTTGCGTGATGAACGATGATGGTACAATGAATGACCTTTGTGGTAAATATGCTGGTATGGATCGTTATGAAGCAAGAAAAATACTTGTAGCTGATCTTGATGCTGCTGGTTTCCTTGTAAAAGTTGAGCCACATACACACAATGTAGGGACACATGACCGTTGTAAAGCTGTTATTGAACCTATGATTAAAGCACAATGGTTTGTAAAAATGGAAGAAATGGCGAAGCCTGCTATTGAAGCTGTTAAAAATGGTGAAATCAACTTAGTACCAAAACGTCTTGAAAAAACATACTACCACTGGTTAGAAAATATTCGTGATTGGTGTATTTCTCGTCAGTTATGGTGGGGCCATAGAATTCCAGCGTATTACTGTCAAGAGTGTGGTGAAATTGTAATTTCAAGAGAAATGCCACACACATGTTCAAAATGTAATGGTTCAAGCTTTGTTCAAGATGAAGATACATTAGATACATGGTTTAGTTCAGCGTTATGGCCATTCTCAACACTTGGTTGGCCAAATAACACAGAAGAACTTGCTCACTTCTATCCAACAAGTGTCCTTGTAACTGGATATGATATTTTATTCTTCTGGGTAATTCGTATGGTATTCTCAGGTATTGAGCAAATGGGAGAAGTACCATTTAAAGATGTATTATTCCATGGGCTTGTACGTGCAGCTGATGGACGTAAAATGAGTAAGTCACTTGGAAATGGTGTAGACCCACTTGAAGTAATTGAAAAATATGGTGCAGATGCACTGAGACTGACACTTGTAACAGGTAATGCACCTGGTAATGATATGCGTTTCTACTATGAAAGAGTAGAAGCTAACCGTAACTTTGGTAACAAATTATGGAATGCAACACGTTTCATTATGATGAACTTCGAAGGTGAAGATATCAATCTTACAGTAGATATGAACGATCTTACACCAGCAGATAAATGGATTATTTCTAAAGTCAATACACTTGCAAAAGATGTAACAGATAACATGGACAAATACGAGCTAGGTATTGCTGTTCAAAAACTTTATGACTTTGCTTGGGAAGAATTCTGTGACTGGTATATTGAAATGGTGAAACCACGTCTTTACAATAAAGAAGACAGCACAAGAAATGCAGCTCTTTGGACACTTAAAACAGTAATGACAAACATTCTAAAAATGCTTCACCCATATATGCCATTTATCACAGAAGAAATCTTCCTTGGTCTTCAAGATCAAGAAGAAACAATTATGCTTTCTAATTGGCCAACATTTAAAGAAGAATGGAACTTCAAAGCGGAAGAAGAAGAGATTAGCTTAATTAAAGAAGCTGTACGTAATATTCGTAACTTACGTAGTGAAATGAACGTGCCACCTTCAAGAAAAGCAAAAGTATTCGTTGTAACAGAAGATGAAAAAGTAGCACAAACATTTGAAAATGGTAAGGTATTCTTTGCTGTACTTGGTTATGCTTCAGAAGTAGTGATCCAAAAAGATAATGCAGGCATTGATAGTGATGCTGTATCAGTAGTCATTCCAAATGCAACAGTATACATTCCATTTGCTGAGCTTGTAGATGTTGAAAAAGAACTTGAACGTTTAGGTAAAGAAAAAGCTAAACTTGAAAGCGAAGTAGAACGTGTGAACAAAAAACTTGCTAATGAAGGTTTCGTAGCAAAAGCACCAGCTAAACTTCTTGAAGAAGAAAAAGCTAAAAAAGAAAAATATGAAACAATGCTTGCAAGTGTAGTTGAACGTATTGCACATTTAAGTAAATAATTTATGACAGAAAGCTGTGACTTATAGGAGAACTATGAGTTACAGCTTTTGTTTTATAGGTTCATTTAGTGGGAGATTAAAGATGAAAATTAATCGTTTATTTGAGATTGTTTATATGTTGATGCAAAGAGAAGGTATCACTGCAAAAATACTAGCAGAGCATTTTGAAGTATCTACAAGGACAATTTATAGAGATATTGAGACACTTTGTGAAGCAGGCATCCCCATTTATATGCAACAGGGTAAAGGCGGTGGTATTGCTTTAATGGATCACTTTGTATTAGATAAATCAGTATTATTAAAAGAAGAACAGGAAGCCCTTTTAGGTGTATTAGAAATATTGAAAGTAGTACCAGAAAGTGAAGAAATATTAAGGCGAGTGGGGACACTTTTTGGGGAACATACAAAAAGTTGGCTAAGTATAGACTTTTCAGAGTGGGGAAGTAGTTCAAATGACTATTTTTTGCAGATTAAAGAGGCTATATTGAAACAGAAAATCATACAAATTACGTATTATAGCGGACAAGGTGATAAGTCTAAACGTTTAATAGCTCCTCTACAATTGTGCTTTAAGCATCGTAATTGGTATTTAAAAGCCTATTGTTATGAAAAAAAAGCAATACGTTTATTTAAGTTAGGAAGAATAAAAGATCTAGAGGTAACAGCCAACTATTTTGATAAGGCAATCGAAACATGTTTAGAAGCAGAAGAAAATGAACAGACTTGGGAAGTCATTAATATGCCTATTATCTGTATGATACATGCTAACTTAGCTTATAGAGTTTATGAAGAGTTTGATGACAAACAAATTGAAAAACAAGCAGATGGTAGCTTTAAAGTAACACTATATTATCCAGAAAATGAATGGCTTTATGGCTATCTATTATCTTTTGGACCAGGATTAGAAGTTGTCGCACCATATCAGCTTCAAAGAGTACTTAGAAATAGAGCAAAAAAAATTCTAGAAACTTATGAGAAATATGACAGATAGTTGTCAAGTTTCAAGGTGTATATTTATATTAAATCAAGGCATAAAAGCTTTGAAAAAGGAGGAGTAGATATGGATAAATATTGTCAAAGTTGTGGAATGCCACTTACAGAAGAAGTATATGGTACTAATGAAAATGGTAGTTTAAATGAGAAGTATTGCAAGTATTGTTACAAAGATGGACACTTTACAAGTGATATATCAATGGAAGAAATGATTGATTTTTGTGTACCAATTATGGTAAAAGAAGTGCCTGGTTTAACAGCTGAAAATGCTAGAAAGCAGATGGAAGAGTATTTTCCTAAGCTAGAACGTTGGTGTTAAGATTAAAGAAGAGTATAAAAAATAGAAATA
>JAZKZQ010000005.1:0-18453 GCA_045612745.1 Cellulosilyticum sp.
GATTGCTCAATTACGTAGTGCAGACTTCTTGAAATTCGATCTAGGGCAAGTATATATGCTAATCACTTTAGCAATTTTACCAGTTATTATTATGTATTTAATTTTATCTAAATACATTGTAAGTGGTGTTGCACTTGGTGGTGTTAAAGAATAATATGTTAAAAAGCTGTTACATAAAATAATGTAGCAGCTTTTTTTGTGGTACAAAAAAGCATATTTAACAAAAAGTGGGTTTGTTAATCATGTAATATATGTAAAAAGCTACAATAGAATAGTATAAAATATAATAAAATAGTAATACAATTTCAAAGAATATGATAATATATAGATACATGCGGGGAAATTTAAACTAGAAAGGGGGAAAATCTTGCCCTAATAGTGGTAAGAATTCATATGCAGAAAAAATATATAGTAGCTTTAATGAGCATTACATTGTGTTTGGTTTTTTTATGTATTTTTTATGTTTCACAAGATATAGAAGAAGTCAGATTAGAGTCTATTGATAGTAACATAGAAAATGAGGTTATTGATTTTATAAGTAGTTGGGGTGCATATGATAGTAAATCAGCACGTATAAAGTTGATTTTTAAAGAGTTAAATAAAATATATCCAGAGATAGAAATACATGATTATTCTATGTCGGGTGAGGATTTTTTATTTATGCTTAAGATGCATTTTGCTAGTGGGAATGAGCCGAGTATTTTTGGCCTTTGGCCTGGTTCAGATTTTAGACTATTAGTTAAACAAAATAAAATAGCAGATTTAACAGGTGTGCTTCAGGAAGACCCAGAGTGGTATGCACAATTTAATCCAAACACATGGGATTATGTGACTGTAGATAATAAAATTTATGGTTTACCAGTAGAGATGATCTATGAAGGCTTATTTATTAATAAAGACTTATTTGATGCGTATAATGTAAAAATACCTACTAATTTTGAAGAACTTATGGAAGCGGTAGATACTTTTAGTACTCATGGGATTATACCTATTGCATATAATCAAAGTCCAGAAGGAAGTTATATCTATCAAAATATTGTGATGAAATTGGGTGGAAAAGAAGATGTTGAAAATCCTTTTGATACAGAAGGAAAAATTAAACATTGCTTTATAGAAGGAATGTTTATAATGAAGGAGTTATATGAAGCAGGTGCTTTTCCTAAAAGTTTATTTGCTTTGGATGATAAAGAACGGAATGAACTTTTTTTAAATAAAGAAGCAGCTATGATAGTACAAGGTTCATGGTTTATTGGTGATAATGCCTTAAGCAGTTACGATCATTCTGTAGATATTATCCCTTTTCCTACTTTACCTGGGGGAAAGGCACAAAAAAGTGACATTATTTATGGTTGTGGAAATGGGATTTTTCACATGAGTCAAAAAGCATGGGATAATCCTGTAGAAAGGGAAATGTGTTTAAAAATTTTAAAAGAACTTACGTCACCCAAAACAGCAAGTATACTTGCACAAGAGTCAGGTTTTATTAGTAATATATATTTCAATGAAAATAATTCACATACAGCAATTATGATTCAAAAAGGAGAAGCATTAGTTCAACAAGCAACACAACTTGTAGGTCCAGTAGATAGCTTTATAGACAGGCCAACATGGGAAAATATTATTATTAGACAATTTCCTGATATGTTACAAGGAAAAATTACACCTGAGGAAATTTTTGCTCAAGTATATATGACAATGAATGAATAAAGATATTGAGCTATTAAGATAGTAGGAGGTGTATCATGATTAATACCATTAAAAAAATATACAGAAAAAAATCCATTAAGCAAAAACTTTTACTTTTATTTTCTGTACAAATTATAATACCTATTATATTCATAGGAATTATGCTTTATAAAAATACATATAAAATGATACAAGATAAATCAATTAGTTATTCTATTGATTTATTAAAAATGATTAAATTACGTATAAATGATTTTTCTAATGAAATGGTAAATATTTCACAAGACATTATTTATGATACTAAATTGTATGAAACTCTAAGAGGACAAGTTAATGGAAAAAGAAGTGATTCGGATGAATCTATTGAATATACTTATAATCTACTAAGTAAAATATGTTTATCTAAGAAAGGTGTTCAATCCATTGCATTAATTTCCACTCAAGGGAGGACATATAGTTATGATTTAAATGCAGGACGTACCAATATACGTGAAATGTTACCATATAAGAAGTTATTGATAGAAGCAAGAAAAGGTGCCGGGAGTGTAAGATGGTATTGTGATAGTGATAAAGATGGTAATTTAACTAACTTATATTTGGCGCGTATGATTTATGATGTAGATAGTCTTAAAGAGCTAGGGCTTATGGCAATACTTATTGATAGAGAACAATTAAAAACAGTGTATAGTGACTTATCCATTTCATTTATGCAAAATGTAAATATTCTAAGTCCTGATAATAAGTGGATTATGGGAACGCAAGAAGATTGGGGGACTAGTGATCAAGTTCAATTTATAAAGGAAAATACAAAGGAGTGGGATTATATTGTTAACAAAGAGGAGAAATATCTTCTTACGTATATGTGTGCTGAAGACACAGGATGGAAGATTGTAACAGAGGCTTCTTTAGATAAACTAATTAATAATGAATTAAAGAGTTTTAGAAATAAATTTATCATACTGACAATAGTTACGATTTTAGTATTATCAGTGTTTAGTATTCTAATGGCAATTGATTTTATTAATCCAATCAAACGTTTAGTGGCAAGTATAATAAGGGTAAAGGAAGAAAATGTTCATCAAGAAGTTGTTGTAGATCGAGAAGATGAATTAGGATACCTTAGTGAGTGTTTTAATAATATGACGCAAGAGATTGATAGGTTGTTAAATGAAGTATATAAGGAAAAACTAACACGTAGAGAAGCAGAACTTAAAGCACTCCAAGCACAAATTAACCCTCATTTTTTATTTAATACGTTAGAATCTATTAATTGGATGGCGCAGCTTAATAATGTGCCAGAAATTAGAGATATGGTAACATCGTTAGGTGCATTGATGGAAGCTAGTATTGGAAAAGGTAATCCAATGATACCATTAAGTAAAGAATTAAAGTATGTAGATAGTTATATTTTAATTATGAAGAATCGTTATGGAGATCGTCTAATTTATGACAGTGAAATAGATCAAACAGTGTTAAATGCTAAGGTACCTAAGTTGTTATTACAACCACTGGTAGAAAATGCTATATATCATGGCATTGATCGTAAGAGAAATAAAGGTATTATAAAGTTAGTGATTCGAAAAATAAGAGAAAATATATCTATAGAAGTGATTGATAATGGAAGGGGAATAACACCAGAAGAGGTACAGATATTAAATGAGAAGTTTACAAACGAAAGAGATGAATTGATATTAGGAGAAGGTCATAAGGGAATTGGTCTTATGAATGTTAATGAACGCATTAAATTGTTTTTCGGTAGTGAATACGGACTGAGTATAGAGAGTGAGTATGAAATGTATACAAAGCTGAAGATAAATATTCCAATCAATAAATAGAGGAGGAAATTCTATGTTTAAAGTATTAATTATTGATGATGAACCGACTATCCGTAAAGGACTCATTAATATTATTAATTGGAAAAAGTTTCAATGTGAAATTTGTGGTGAAGCTAGTGATGGTATTGGTGGTTTGGAAATGATTCAGCTACATAAACCAGACATTATTTTTGCAGACATTAATATGCCAGAAAGTAATGGACTCGAAATGATTCGTGAAGCTAAAGGAATTGTACCATATAGCAAGTTTGTTATTTTATCAGGATATAGAGAATTTTTATATATGCAAGAAGCTATAAAAGTAGGTGCATTTGATTATATTTTAAAACCTTCTAGTATTGAAGAAATTTGTAAGGTGCTAAAGCGTGCAACTATGGAGCTAAAGCTTCAGTTAAATAACCAACTTGAGACACAAAAGTTAAAGAGATGCTTTGAAGAAAGTATTCCTATTTTGAAAGAAAAACTACTTTACGATATTATTTTTCAGATTAATACCAATGAAGAGGAGATAAAAGAAAGTTTTCAGCTGTATGATATACATATTAATGATTTTGTAATGTTTATTATTGAAATAGATGAAGAAATTAAGAAAAGAGAGCCTTACCAACGACAGCTTTATCAATTTGGGATTATTAATACAGTAGAAGAAATGTTTATAGAAGAGTTTAAGGTAGAGAAGGTTGTGATTAATAATAAACGTATTGCATTTATTATATTACCTATGGTGGAATCAAGTCCATTAGATACATTAGAGGACAGTGTTTATAAAAAAGTCAGTGGTATTCAGCAACTAATAGAAAGTTGTTTTAGTTTCACTGTAACTATTGCCATTAGTACCAAAGGATATGGTATAGAAAATTTACATGAAAAATTAGTAGAGTGCACTAATGGCTTAGCCTATCGTTTTTATATGGGCAGTAGTTCAATCATTTTATTTAAAGATTTAGATGGTTTTTATAAGTGTGAAGATAATATGGCCTTTGAAGGTTTTGATAAAAAGCTTTGTGAGGCAATTAAAACGGGTAACGAAGAGAATGTTAGCCATATACTAAAACAAATTGAAGAAAAAGTACATAAAGTGAATGTAGCACCAGAGCAAATAAAAACATTTTACTGGAATTTAATTTATGAAATTAATTTGATTCGCATTTCAATAAAGCAGTTAGAATTAAAGGATAAAGAGACTAACTGTGATATTTCTGAGATATATAAGTTTATAGAAAATGCATCTCAAGTAGGAGAATTACAACTACTGTTACATGAAGTAGCAACAAATGTGGTGAATCGTATTAATCGTTATAACAAGAAGAGCATTAATCAAATTTTACAAAATGCAATTGATTATATTGGTGAAAACTACAATATGTCTATTTCATTAAATGAATTAGCAGAACATACGTATGTAAGTACTTATTATTTAAGTAGAATGTTTAAAAAAGAATTAGGAAAAAATTTTATAGAATATCTTAATGAAGTACGCATTCAAAAAGCCAAAGAATTATTACGAAGTAGCCAATATAAGACTTACGAAGTAGCAGAACTTGTAGGAATCCAAGATCCGCATTATTTTTCTAAAATTTTTAAGAAATATGTAAATATGACACCTACTGATTATAAAGAACAAATAGGAAATTACTAAAAAACATGAATAACTGAAATTACTAACTGTGAAACACTACAGTAATGTAGCTGATTAAGAAGGAGTTATGCAAAAACAATAATGATTTTTGCATAACTCCTTTTATATGTTTAAAACTAAACTAGAACTAATTATGAGACACTAGCTGATTTGTTTTGAAATTACAAAGGTTGTTTTTAGTCTACATGTCCTAGCTTTTGCATATGATAGTATATAAGGGGTGAGTATGATATGAAATCAAAAAAAAAACTTAAAGAAGGTGTTAAGAAATCTTTAAGGGAGCAAATTAGCTTAGCACTGGAGCTGCCACAGGAAGTTGTAATGGATGTACCCAATATTAACCTCGTAGGTAATACAGAAATAAGCATAGAAAATTTTGCAGGACTACTTGAATATACACAATCTAAAATTCGGTTAAATACAAAAGTAGGTTCGCTTACTATAGAAGGAGAGTATTTAGAAGCAAGAAGTATGACAGCAGAGGTAATCACCATAAGAGGACGAATTAAACAGATTTTATTTATTTAAGGAGGTGGAGACTTTGTTTTTATCATTATGGCATTATTTACAAGGATATGTTATAGTGGAGATAAGTGGTTTTGCACTTGAACGCTTTATAAATTTAATGTTAAATCGGAAAATAGATGTATGGGATGTATGTGCTGTAGGTGAAAAGATTCAATTTAAAATGATAGCAAGAGATTTTAAAATCTTAAAGCCTATTGTAAAAAAAGCACGGTGTAGAGTGAAAATTGTAAGAAAATATGGTATGCCCTTTACAATACATCGTTACAAGAAACGTAAGTTAATGCCTATTGGACTAGTTGGATTTATATTGATGCTATGGTGCTTGTCTTCCTTTGTGTGGCTTGTAGATGTGGAAGGTGCTAGCCACTTAAATAGTATGGATATTATTAACTCTCTAGAAGAACAAGGTTATGGTGTAGGTAAATGGAAGAATAATTTAAATCTTAGAGAAGCAGAGGCTTATCTAGTGAAAACTTATCCCGACATTGTATGGACAGCTATTAAATTTGAAGGGACTAGGCTTGTTGTACAAGTTGCAGAAACAGTACCACCCCCAGATATGGTAGTGATGACAGGAAAAGTTACAGATATTGTGGCAAAGAGAGATGCTATTGTTACCTCTATAGCTGTTTATAAAGGTATGCCAAAAGTAAAAAAAGGGGATATTATAAAAAAGGGTGAGATTTTAGTTTCAGGACAAATGCCATTAGGTGCAGAATCAGAAGAGATTTATAAGACAGATGCCAAAGCGAAGGTAATAGGTAGAACTGTTTATAGTGCACGAGGTGAAGTAAATTTCACGCAACAAAAGAAACATTACTTAGATGAGGTGAGTAGAAAGTATAGTATTAAATTATTCAATCATCCTTTTACAATATGGAATCAAAAAGTTAAATCACAAAACTATGATACACAAGTGGTGCTTCATCAATTACATATTACTAAGCTTTTTCCACTACCATTTGCCTATGAAGTGCAAACTAGAGTGGGTTATATACCAGATTATAAAACTTTAACGGTAGAGGAAGCGAAAGATATGCTTTTAAGTCAGCTCTGGGAAGACTTAAGTGGGAGTTTATCAGAGGATGCCAATGTCTTAAAAAGAGAGGTCTTTTTTAAAGAAACTCAACAGGGTATAACAGGTGTGCTTCAGATTATCGCTGAGGAGGAAATCGGTTATAAAGTAGAAGCAACACCACTGGCAGAGCCAAAAACAACTAGCAAAGGAGAAGGTGTTAATGAGTAAATATGAAAGAGAATTAGCGGTACAAAATTGTGATATGTCTACTGTATTTGGACAGTTTGATACACATCTCTTATTGATTGAAAAGCAGTTACAAGTAAGCGTTGTTTTACGTAATGATAAACTGAAAATAAGTGGTGCAGAGGGACAAGTTAAATTAGCTGTACGTGTCTTTGAAAAACTCATGAGTTTTTCAAATAAAAATGAAGAAATTGATACACAAAAGGTGGAATATCTTATGGGAACACTTAAAAACAATGAGGAAAAAAAACTGGGAAGTATGGAAAAAGAAGTTGTTACCTTAACACAACTTGGCAAGCCAATTAAATGTAAAACAATAGGTCAAGCAGATTATGTAAAAAGTATGCGTGAAAATAGTATAGTTTTTGGAATTGGTCCAGCAGGTACTGGTAAGACTTATCTAGCCATGGCTATGGCAGTTAATGCTTTTCGTAAAAATGAAGTAAGTAAAATTATTCTAACAAGACCAGCCATTGAAGCTGGAGAGAAATTGGGATTTTTACCAGGAGATCTTCAAAGTAAGGTGGATCCTTATTTACGTCCTTTATATGATGCACTTTTTGAAATTATGGGCCCTGAAAACTTTGAAAAAAATATGGAAAAGGGACTTATAGAAGTAGCACCTCTTGCCTATATGCGAGGGCGTACATTAAATAATGCTTATATTGTTTTAGATGAAGCACAAAATACAACGCCGCAGCAAATGAAAATGTTTTTGACTCGTATTGGTTTTGGTTCAAAGGCTATTATTACAGGGGATTTAACGCAAGTAGATTTACCAAATGAAAAGCAAAGTGGACTAAAAGAAGCCCTTAAAGTCTTAGAAAAGGTGGAGGGTATTGGTTTTAGTTTCCTTGACCGACGTGATGTTGTACGTCATCCACTTGTTCAGCGCATTGTGGATGCATATGAAGCTTTTGAAGATAAGAAGTAGGGAGCGATCATAGAGGTTAGAGGGGGTACAAAAGATGATTCAAAAAAAATACAGTGTGTATATTTTTGGCACCTTTGCGTTATTAATAACGTTTTTTGCTGTACTTACAGGAAATTTTTTTACAAAAAAAATTCAAATTCAGATTGGAGAGGTGGCAAAGGAAACTATTTTAGCCCCTTTCCAAGTTGAAAATGAAATTGCCACTAACCGTAAACGAGATTTGGCGGAAGTTTCTGTAAAGACGCAGTATAAAAAGGATAGTAAGGTTCAAGAACAAGCCATTAGTGATATTGAAGATTTATTTAATTATATTAAAACTCTCAAATCAAATACCCCAGAAGAACGTACTGAAGATGAACTTGTGAGGATTTTAAGTGAGCATGCTTCAATTGCCCTTTACAATGAACAATATGTGACATTACTGCGTTTATCAGAAGAAGGGCTTGAAAGTATGCAAAAAACTTGTATAGATATAGCAAGTCATTTATTTGACGAGGGCATATCTAAGGAAGAACAAAATAATAGCTTAGCCTTGCGGACTACATTAGAAGGAAGTACACTTACTTTAACACAACAAAAAATCGCACAAGATATTATTAGTAGTATATTAAAGCCAAATGTAGTTGTGGATGAACTTGCTACTAATGAAGCTATACGTGCAGCAAGGGAAAAGGTTGAGCCTGTTTATATTTTAGCTGGAGAGAAAATTATTGAACAAGGAACTAAAGTTACTGAAGAAACATATACATTACTCGATAAGGTAGGTTATTTAGATACGAATAAAGCCGGTCGTTATAAACAATATGTAGGCTTAATTATTTTATTAGGACTAGGAAGTATTTTTGCTTTTAATTATGTACATACTCATCATAAGAAGTGGAGTTATATGCAATATAATTTTCTTTTTATGATTTATACAATAACGATCATAATGGTAAGAACAATGAAAACCTTGCCATTTGTATATTTACCTATTTGTATGGTAGCTATGCTAATTGCTTTTGCAATGGAAATGGAATTAGCCTTGCTTGTTCATAGCTTAATTGTACTTATAACAGCTATTATTTTAAAATCTGATTTTGTAAGTATGGGTTATTTTATCATTACAGGTATTGGCGCCATTTTTGTGGTAAGAAATATGCTAGAGCGTGCTAAAACTGTGACAAATGCCTTACTAGTCGGAGGTATCCAAAGTATTACTTATTTAGGTCTTAAGCTTTTTAGTGGAGGAGTAGTTAATATTGCATTAGGTATAGAATGTATGGCAGCCTTTATAATGGGAGTGATTGCTGTCGTATTGGTTGTAGGAATTTTACCATTCTTAGAATCTGCATTTGGTTTTATAACACCTATGCAACTTTTGGAACTAACAAATCCTAATCAACCTGTATTAAAGCGCCTCTTACTAGAGGCGACTGGTACATACTATCATAGCTTATTAGTTGCTAACTTAGCTGAAACAGCAGCAGATGCTATAGGTGCTAATCCGCTTATGGCAAGAGTGGGGGGATACTATCATGATATTGGTAAACTTAGTGGAAGTAGCTATTTCAAAGAAAATCAGGGTAAAGAAAATCCTCATGATTATTTAACGCCTTATGAAAGCTATAGTCGTATTGTGCATCATGTAAGCTATGGTGTGATTTTAGCTGAAGAATATGAACTACCACCTTATATTGTTGATATTATTAAACAACATCATGGGACAAGTTGTATGCAGTATTTTTATATGAAAGCTCAATCAGAAGAAATGCAAGTTTGTGGAGCAGATTTTTGTTATGAAGGGCCTAAACCACGTACAAAAGAAGCTGCTTTAGTAATGCTTGCAGATGTAGTAGAAGCAACTGTACGTGCTATGCAAGATAAAATAGGTGAAGAACTTACTATTTATGATTTAGTGTCTAAAATGGTAAAACAAAAATTAAAAGAAGGACAATTAGATGAGTGTGAACTTTATATTTCAGATATAGATAAAATTATAGAATCCTTTACAAAAATGTTAAAGGGGATGTATCATGAAAGAATAAAGTATCCAGAAAGGATAGAAGAATGACAATTTATTTAGAGGATGAACAACAATTTTTTGATAAACATCCAGGACTCTTAGACAAAGTAGAGTCTGTAATTAATCAGTGTTTAGACCAAGAGCAAGTACCTTATGAGGTAGAAGTTAGTTTAACTGTAGTAGACAAGAAAGAAATCCATCAAATTAATTTGGAACATCGCCAAATTGATCGTCCAACAGATGTACTCTCATTTCCTCAAATTGAGCCAGAATGTATAGGAAAAATCAATTGGGATACCCTAGACACAAGTGGTTGTGTCAATTATGACACCGAAGAAGTAATTTTAGGTGATATTATTTTATGCGATGAGATTGCTACACTTCAAGCAAAAGAGTATGGACATTCTTTAGAACGTGAAGTATGTTTTCTTGTGGCACATAGTATGCTTCATTTATTAGGCTATGACCATATGACAGAAGAAGATGAAAAAAATATGAGACAAAAGCAAGAAAATGTGTTACAATGTCTTGCTATCTTAAGGTAAAGGAAAATAATTCCGATTTTTACATGATGATAAACAAATTTATTAGGAGATAAATAAATGAAACAAGGATTTAAATCAGGTTTTGTATCTATTATTGGCCGCCCAAATGTGGGTAAATCAACACTTATGAATACACTTATTGGTGAGAAAGTAGCCATTATGTCTAACAAACCACAAACAACACGTAATCGTATTCAAACTGTACTAACAACAAAAGATTTTCAAGCAATCTTCATCGATACACCAGGTATTCACACACCTAAAAATAAATTAGGAGAATATATGGTAAAAGCAGCTACAACAACTTTAAATGAAGTAGATGCTATTTTTTATCTTGTAGAAGCAGATCCATTCATTGGTAAACTTGATCAAGAAATTATTGAACGTCTAAAAACAATCAATACACCTGTTTTTTTATGTATCAATAAAATTGATAGTGTGTCAAAAGAAGTTATTCTTCAAACAATTGATGTGTATAGTAAAGCTTATGATTTTAAAGAGATTATTCCAATCTCAGCTTATGAAAAGACAAATGTAGAGGCTATTTTAAAGTGTATACCTAATTACTTACCAGAAGGACCACAATTCTTCCCTGACGATATGCTTACAGACCAACCAGAACGTCAAATTGTTGCAGAAATTATCCGTGAGAAAGCACTTCATCTATTAGATAAAGAAATCCCACATGGTATTGCTGTAGAAATTGATAGTATGAAACGCCGTGAAAAAGGTGATATGGTAGATATAGAGGCAACAATTGTGTGTGAAAGAGAGTCTCATAAACGTATTATTATTGGAAAACAAGGTCAAATGATTAAAGAAATTGGTTCAAAAGCACGTTATGATATTGAAAAATTATTAGGTTCAAGAACATATCTTACACTTTGGGTGAAAATTAAGAAAAACTGGCGTGATAGTGATTTCCTAATTAAAAATTATGGTTACAATGGAAAAGAATTAATGTAGTTTGTCAAGGACTTTTGCACTGGTATATTTTTTGTAGCATAGGAAGAAAAAAATTACACAACTTAATAAGGAAGGATAAATCTTAACTAGGGAGTTGTGCATATGTTACAAGAATTTTGGAGTTATTTCATGACAACAGGTAATATAGATACTTATCTTAACTTTAAAGAATATGAAGCTGCTTGTGAAAAACAAGCTGAACTAAGTAAACATGAGATAGGATGATGATTGTAACGTGATAATAAGAACTAAAGCACTAGTTATAAGAGAATATACAATTGGAGAGAGTGATAAATATATCACTCTCTTTACAAAGGAAATAGGTAAAATACAGGTCTTGGCACCTCGTGCAAAAAAATCTGATAAAGGCTTTGCCTCAGGGACGCAGGTTTTTGTGTACGGGGATTTTATGCTGACTAGCTTTAAGGATACATACCGTTTGGTAGGTGTTGAAGTTATTGAGATGTTTCATAGTATCCGGGAAGACTTAATGAATTTAAGTTATGCCAGTTATATTATGGAGTTTATTCAAAGTGTAACAGAACCAGAGTTACCACAACAAGATCTTTTAAAACTCACACTAATGACCCTTAAAGCTTTTACTAGAGGTGAAATGATACCCCAAATCATTCGTCGTACCTTTGAGCTTCGTGCTATGAGTCTTATTGGATTTATGCCACAATTAGAAGTATGTAGTGGATGCGGTGAGGTGCTTATAGAGGATGGGAGAGATATATATTTCTTTTCACCAGAAGAAGGAGGACTGGTGTGCAAAGTGTGTAAAATGGATGTTAATTTTAAGTTAAGTATTCAATATAGTACATTGTACGCCATGAAATATATAATAGGTACGCCTTTAGGGCGACTTTTTCATTTCAATCTTGTACCTGAAGTTCGATTAGAGTTAGACAGTGTATGTGAAGCATATATAGGATATTATATAGATAGAGAATTTAAAACGTTAGATTTTATAGAACGTCTAGAAAAAATGTAATTTTTTTACATGATGTGATATACTAAAGATAAATGAAAATAAGAGGTGAACTATGAGTAAAAAATTATTGTTATTTGATGGGCATAGTATTGCTAATCGTGCATTTTATGGGGTTCCTCTTCTAACAAATAAAGATGGAATTTACACAAACGCCATTTATGGTTTTATGAATATTATGCTCTCTTTAATAGAAAAGGAAAAACCAGATTACTTAGGAATTGCTTTTGACCTAAGTACACCAACTTTTAGACATGAATTTTCAAGTGATTATAAGGGCACAAGAAAAGGAATGCCACAAGAGTTACGTAGTCAAATGCCACTTTTAAAGAAACTTTTAGGGGCTATGAATATTCATATGGTTTCTAAGGAAGGATATGAAGCCGATGATGTGCTGGGTACATTGGCAAAAGAAGGGGAAAAAGAAGGATTGCGTGTTACAGTTGTTTCAGGTGATCGTGACTTATTTCAAATTACATCTGATCAAATTGAAATTAAGATTCCACGTACTAAGAAAACAGGAACAGAGATTGAAAGTTTTTTTGCAAAAGATGTAGAGGAGACTTATGAAGTGACCCCAACGCAATTTATTGATGTAAAAGGTCTAATGGGAGACCCTTCAGATAATATTAAAGGCGTACCAGGCATTGGAGAAAAGACAGCAGTAAAGCTAATTAAAGAATATGGTAGTATTGAAAATTTGCTAGATCATGTAGAAGAGCTTAAGCAAAAAAAATTAAAAGAAAACCTTACAACATATGCACAAGATGCAAGAGATAGTAAAATGTTAGCAACTATTGTTTGTAATGTGCCACTTGAATATAAGTGGGAAGACTTTAATTACGAACTGAGCTTAGAAGATGAAGCGTACAATATGTTAAAGGATTTAGAACTAAAGACGCTCTTAACACGCCTTGGACGTAAAAATCCTGAAATAATTGAAAAACCATTAGAAATTACAATATTAACAAAAAATAATTTTTCAAAATTTTTAGAAGAACATCAAGATAAACAGATTAACTTAAACTACTTTATAGAGGAAAATGTGATTGGTTTAGGTTTTTACACTAATGAGAAGGCCTATTATTTAGAAGGAGATGTAACAGATTTAGATGTTAAGTCTAACTTGATTGAATTTTTTGAAAGCAGTAGTTACAGTAAAAATATTCATGACAGTAAAGCACTGCGTCATGGATTAATGGAAGCAGGAATTGGTATTGCAAAAGTAGATTTTGACACATTTATTGCAGCCTATTTATTACACCCAACAAGTAAGACGTATGACTTATCAGAACTAGCAGAGCTTTTTGATGCTGGTATGCATATTTCGAGTATAGAAACACTTTTAGGTAAAGGAAAAAGCATGCTCAGATGGTTACAATTAGATCAAGATACACGTATCCAAAATATGGTGAAACGTGCTAAGATTGTGGCAAAATCAACTGAGGCAATGAAAGTGGCCTTAGAAAAAGAAAAGATGGACAAGCTTTTCTATGAGGTTGAAATGCCACTTATTGAAGTATTATTTGATATGGAAATGGCAGGTATTAGCGTAGATACTGAAGGACTTAAACAATATGGCATAGAACTACAGACTCTTATTAAGACATTAGAGGAAGAAATATATGAACTAGCAGGTGAAACATTTAATATTAATTCGCCAAAGCAACTTGGTATTATTTTATTTGAAAAATTAGGTATACCAGCTGCTAAAAAAACAAAA
Source organism: Cellulosilyticum sp. (assembly GCA_045612745.1). Classification (GTDB taxonomy): domain Bacteria; phylum Bacillota; class Clostridia; order Lachnospirales; family Cellulosilyticaceae; genus Cellulosilyticum. Next base: position 14,117 of record JAZKZQ010000005.1, read on the forward strand.
ACAGGATATTCTACTGCAGCTGAAGTACTGGAAGTATTAAAAAAAGATTACCCTGTAGTAGCTAAAATTTTAGAATATCGTCAGTATACAAAGTTAAAATCAACTTATGTGGATGGTCTTTTAAATGTGATGACACCAGAAGCTAAGATTCATTCAACATTTAATCAAACCATTACAGCTACAGGTCGTTTAAGTAGTACAGAACCAAATCTACAAAATATTCCTGTTAAATTTGAAATGGGACGTAAAATTCGTAAACTCTTTGTACCATCTTCATCTGAATATGTTTTCTTAGATGGTGACTACTCACAAATAGAACTTCGTGTGCTTGCTCATATTTCAGGAGATGAGACACTTATTAGAGGTTTTAAGGAAAACTTAGATATTCATACATTAACTGCGTCACAAGTATTTCATGTACCATTTGATGAAGTAACAAGTGAGCAAAGAAGTAATGCAAAGGCAGTTAATTTTGGTATTGTTTATGGTATAAGTGCATTTGCTCTTGCTGAAGATCTTAAAATTTCGCAGAAAGAGGCACAAGCTTATATTGATGGTTACTTTGCAAAATACCCTAGCATCAGAGCATATATTGAAAATACTATAGATTTTGCTATGCGTAATGGCTATGTGGAAACAATGTTTAATCGTAAACGTGAAATTCCTGAGATTTTAGCAAGTAATTATAATATGCGTGAATTTGGTAAGCGTGTCGCAATGAATACACCAATTCAAGGTACAGCAGCAGATATTATTAAAATTGCTATGGTTAAGGTACATCAAAAACTTAAGGCATTGAATCTTAAATCTAAGTTAATATTAACTGTACATGATGAACTTTTAATCGAAACACATCGCAATGAGGTGGATGTTGTTCAAAAGCTATTAAAAGAAGAGATGGAAAATGCTGTTTCACTAAGTGTTCCTTTATTTGTAGAAGTTCATGAAGGTGAAAATTGGTTAGATGTCAAATAAGGTAATAAATGAGGGAGGAATTAAATGAAAATCATAGGTATTGTAGGTGGCATTGGTGCTGGAAAGACTACAATAGCCGCCATGCTCACACAGCTTAACCCTACTATTGAGGTGATTGAAGCAGATAGTATTGGTCATGAAATTCTTTTAAAAGACCAGGCTGCTTATGAACCAGTTGTGGCAGCCTTTGGACCTACTATTTTAGATGAAGAAGGAGAAATTATACGTAAAAAGTTAGGGGCAATTGTATTTAGTGATCCTAATAAACTTAAGCAACTCAATAGTATTACTCATCCGTTAATAAGACAAGAAATTGAAAGACGTATTGCATGGTTTAAACTTGCAGCACCTAATCATCATATTTTATTAGAAGCTGCACTACTTATTGAAAGTGGACTTATTGAACTTGTAGATAAAGTTATTGCGGTTTATGTTAAAGAAAATATACGTATAGAAAGAGTAATGAAGCGAGAAGGGTTATCTGCTCAAGCGGTGACAGAGCGTATAAAGGCGCAAAAAGAATGGAAAGACTTTCAACAGGTAGCGGATTATATAGTTGATAATAGCATTTCTCTTGAACATACGAAGATGCAATTACAAGAAATATTGAAAGAATTATAATATATTATAAGGAGGAACAAAAGATGAAAAAGCGTCATAAGGTCTTATTGATGCTCATCATGCTAATTGTTTTACTTGTTGGATGTACAAATACAAATCAGCTTGAAAATGATAATAACATAACTACACCAATGAATACACCTATAGAGGTAGAAGAACCTCAAAATACAGCAACAGTTTCAAAGCAAAATGAAATGATTATTGCAATGAATACCCCAACTACCTTACATCCACTTTATAATGTGCCAGAAAATGTGCAACAAATGCTATTTCTTATCTTTAATCCACTTATAAATATTGAAGAAAATGGTACTATTAGCAGTAATCTTGCAAAATCGTGGATGGTAAATGAAACAGAAACAGCAGTAACAATTACTCTAAGAGATGATGTGAAGTTTCATGATGGTCAATTACTTACAACAGAAGATGTGATTTATACATTACAACAAATTCAACAAATACCAAATAGTCCATACAAAAGTAGTGTAGAAAACATTGCTTCTATGGAGGCGGTAGATACACATACGTTGAAAATTATATATAAACAGGCATTTAGTGGCGTTTTACAAACACTATTTTTCCCTGTTATTCCAAAACATATTTATGATGTACAGGATCAAACAACTGTAGCGATGCATCCAATTGGCTCGGGCCCGTATACTTTTGAAGATTTTACAGCTTCTAAACGGGTGTTACTTAAAGCCAATAGTAATTATTTTAAAGGTAAACCTTTAATAGAGTTTGTACAGGTAAATATTATTCCAGATGAAGAAAGTAGTTTATATGCTTTTAAACAAGGATTAATTGATGTAGTCTATACAGATCTTACAGAGTGGGGGAAATATACTAATAATAAAGGGACCACATCTTATGAGATGGCATCTAATATTTATGAATTTATGGGACTAAATCTTAGTAAAACGATTTTTCAAAATGCTAATATTCGTGAAGCATTACTATGTGCCATTAACCGTCAAGATATGGTACAACGTTATTACTTAGAACATGCTATTGTTACAGATACACCTATTAGTCCAGCTTCATACCTATATGATAAGAGTATTGAAATACGTAATTACGACAAAGAAAAAGCACGTTTCTTATTAACACAAGAGGGTTATGAAAAGGGGAGCAATGGCTTACTAATAAAAAATAATTTACCTTTTAGTTTTACACTTTTAGTTAATAGTGAAAATGAGGATCGTGTAAATGTAGCGAAAGTAATTAAAGAATTATATGGAGAGATTGGTATAGAAGTTACTGTTGAAAGTGTTGATAAAGATACGTATTTTAATCGAATTATAAATAGGCAATTTGATGCATTTTTAGGTGGCTTCAAGCTTTCTTATGCTACAGACTTAAGTTTTGCACTTAATTCAAATCATATAAGTGGGGGGGAAAACTATGTGGGATATAATGATCAAACAATGAATGAATTACTTCAAAAGGCTTTTTTAGCTAATGAAGCAACAAAAATAGAGGCTTTTAATAATTTTCAACGGTACTTTATTACTCAAAACCCATATTTGAGTCTTTACTTCAAAAAAACTGTTGTAATGACCAGTAGCCAAATTAAAGGAAATGTACACCCAACACCACTAAATATATTTACAAATGTAGAGGAATGGACCAAGGGGTAAAGGGAAAATAAGATGTTATGAAATAAAGAATGATTTTGTAACATCTTATTTTTTTGTTAAAAATGAAGATAAAGCATTAAGTGAAGAATAGTTGATACCTATGTATTGGAAAAGGGATTTCTCATAACCTCTTTTATTTTTTTTGAGTATAGTGTAAAATGATAAAAAAGAAAGGTATTAAATGATGGAATATTATGATGAAATGCTATTAAATAATTGTATTATTGCAGAAGGTAGACGGACTAGACCTATAATTGATGCCAAGTCTGTAGATTGTCCTTTTTGCTTTCTCCATGAAGATGTTGTTATTTTAGAGAATAAATATCCTGTGGCAGATATATTTACAGAGCCTTACGGTATTCATGATGTTGTAGTTGATACACCACACCATCAAGAATCACCTAAGGATTTTAGTGAGTTGCAATGGGAAGAAATTTTGATAAAAATGCAACAGCGTTGGCATGATGTAAGCAAAGATGATAAGGTAAAGTTTATACAAATATTTAAAAATTATGGTATATATGGTGGTGCAAGTATTAGTCATTCACATTGGCAAATTTTAGCCCTTGGTAAAGTACCAGAGTCAATAAAACATCAATATGAACATTATAATAAGCAAGGAAATTGTTATTTATGTGAGCAATTAAGAGAGCTTGAAATATTAGGCTATAGTATTCTTGAAACAGATAACTGGATTGTTTGTTCACCTAAGGCACCACGCTTTGCTTATGAGTTATTGTTTATTCCAAAAGTGCATTATCAACATTATGGACAGCTTCCAGTACATATCTTAAAAGAAGTTGCACCTTTACTAAAAAAGGTACTGATTGCTTATGATATGTTAGAATCAGGATGTGCATATAATATCTGTATGATGGGTGGTGTACTTGATTTGAACTTAGATTATCATTTTCACATTAAAATTGCCATGCGTTTAGGTAATATGGCAGGATTTGAAGTAGCTACAGGGTGTTTTATTAATATGATTTCACCATACAAGACTGTAGCTGAGATGAAAAAATTATTGAAGGAGTAAGGGTACCCATGAAAGAATACATAAAAGAGACATTGTGCTTTGGCTTAGATATTGGTACACGTACA
>JAZKZQ010000006.1:0-10857 GCA_045612745.1 Cellulosilyticum sp.
TCGCTTCTTTTGCTGAATTATTTGGTGGTTCAGTATTGGCGGAAAACGTATTTTCTTATCCGGGCTTAGGTGCGGCTGTATCAGCAGCTGGATTAAATTCAGATGTACCACTACTTTTAGGTATTACTTTATTTAGTGCACTATTTGTTTTTACAGGTAATCTGATTGCAAATTTACTTTATGGTGTAGTAGATCCTAAAATCAAGGAGAATAGTAGCAATGAATAAAAGAAAACAAACGATTATATTAGTAGTTACCATAGTGCTTATTATTCTGAGTGTATTTTTCGCAGGTAATTTCATGGGCGAAGAAGCTGTAGCAGTTAATTTTAATAATGCAAAGTTAACGCCGTCTTTGCAGCATTTATTTGGAACAGACTGGTTAGGAAGAGACTTGTTTGCACGTACAATAAAGGGACTTAGTGTAAGTATTATGGTTGGGATAACGGCTTCATCAATTAGTGCAGTTATTGCAGTAGTAATAGGTATGATATCTGCTATAGGTTCTAAGGCAGTAGATGCAGTTATTAATTGGGTTATAGATCTTGTTATGGGGATACCACATCTCATTTTAATCATCTTAATCTCTTTTGCATGTGGCAGAGGATTAAAGGGGTTATTAATAGGGATTGCAGTTACACATTGGACGAATTTAGCAAGGCTTATTAGAGGAGAAGTTTTGCAGCTACGTACGGAGCAGTATATTGCAGTGTCAAGGAAACTTGGAAGAAGTTATGGTTTTATTTTAAGATATCATATACTACCCCATATGATTCCTCAAATTATTGTAGGCTTAGTACTTATGTTTCCACATGCTATCTTGCATGAAGCTTCTATAACATTTCTAGGCTATGGGCTTTCACCAGAACAGCCAGCTATTGGCATTATTTTATCAGAAAGCATGAAGTATTTATCTTCAGGGATGTGGTGGCTTGCATTTTTCCCTGGTCTTACATTAGTACTTATTGTATTTTTATTTGATCGTCTAGGTGATAATTTAAAAGCACTTATGGACCCATACACTGCACAGGAGTGAGGTAAATGAAATTGGAACAAAATAACCCCCTATTAAAGATTGAAAATTTATCAGTTTCTTTTGGAATGTATAAGAAATTAGTAGAGAAACAACAATTAGAAGTTATCTCTAATCTCTCTATATCTGTTAATGCAGGTGAAATTGTAGCAATTGTAGGTTCTAGTGGTTCTGGAAAAAGTCTTTTAGCAAATGCCATATTAGGTATTCTTCCAGAACATGCAAAGATAAAGGGAGAGATGACATATGAAGGTAAAAGGCTAACAACTAAGTATCAGCAGGAGCTAAGAGGAAAAGAAATTGCACTTATACCCCAGTCTGTTTCTTATTTAAATCCACTTATGAAGGTATCTAAACAAGTAATTGGCCATAAGGATAAAGAAAAACGCAGATTGGGATTAAAAAATATATTTAAGCGCTTAGAGTTAAATCAAGAGGTAGAAAAAATGTATCCATTTCAGCTATCAGGTGGTATGGCAAGAAGGGTACTTGTTGCAACAGCAGTTATTGGTGATGCTAAGCTAATTATTGCAGATGAACCAACCCCAGGCATGCAATTAGAGCAGGCAGTAGAAGCTTTAAAAATATTTCGCCAGTTAGCAGATGAGGGAAAAGGGATTATACTTATTACGCATGATATAGATTTAGCCCTAAAGGTAGCAGATCAAATAGCTATTTTCTATGCGGGAACAACGTTAGAAGTTACTACACCACAAGATTTCTTACAAGGTGAAGATGCTCTAAGGCATCCCTATAGTAAAGCACTCTATAGAGCTATGCCTCAGAATGGTTTTTTACCTCTTGTTGGGTTACAGCCTTATGCAGGAACTATTAATAAGGGCTGTTTATTTGCACCACGTTGCACACAGTGTAAGGCAAAATGCAAAGAGGAATTACCCAAAATGACAGAAGTGAGAAATGGATATGTGAGGTGTTATGATGCAACTTGAAGCTAAAAATATTTGCTTTAGCTATAACAGAAAGGAAAAACTATTATTAAATAAGGTAAATCTGACATGCAATGAAGGTGAAAAAATTGCAATTGTAGGGCCAAGTGGCTATGGAAAAAGTACATTAGCTAAAATACTTGCAGGTTATGTAGCACCAATAGATGGTCATGTATTAGTAGATCATAAACCACTAGAAACAAAGGGCGTGTGTCCAGTACAACTTGTTTATCAACATCCAGAAAAGGCAATTAATCCACGTTTTCGTATGAAACAAGTATTAGAAGAGGCAATAGGATTAGACAAAGCTATTATTACTAAGATGGGAATTGAAGAAGAATGGCTTAAAAGATTTCCTAGAGAACTATCAGGAGGAGAGTTGCAACGTTTCTGTATAGCAAGAGCACTGGTGCCAGAAACACGATTTTTGATTGCGGATGAGATGAGCACTATGTTAGATGTCATCACACAGGCACAGCTATGGCATGTGGTATTAGAGGAAGTGAAAGTCAGAAATATGGGACTAATAGTAATTACGCACAATATGCAGTTGGCACAGCAAATTTGCGATAGAATAATTGATATAACAGAGATTAATGAAGAGAAGTAAGCTTATTTTAAGGTATATTTTCATAAGGTTTATTCAAGGGGAGCTGAGCTCCCTTTTTATAATTCAATAGTATGAAAATAATAAAAATAAAAAAATATTGACAAAAATATAAAATAGGTGTATTCTAATAACAGATTAAGTAGTAGTTATAGTTTTTGTTCTACGTGTAAAGTTTATTCACATGTTATTAGAGATTATATACATTACTCAATGTAATCTGTAATAATATGTGAATTTTTTGATTCTAATATAATTACAGAAATTTATATTAGGAGGTACCAACATGACAGGTACAGTTAAATGGTTTAACGCAGAAAAAGGATTTGGATTTATTTCAAGAGAAGGCGCAGATGATGTATTCGTACATTTTTCAGCTATCCAAGGAGATGGATTTAAATCTCTTGATGAAGGACAAAAAGTAAACTTCGAGATTACAAAAGGTCCTCGTGGTGCACAAGCAGAATGTGTTACAAGAGCATAATCTATAACGGATTCTAGAAAGGAGCTATGCATAGTTGATTTGATCAGCTCATGCAATGGCTCCTTTTTTTGGCAGTAATAAATGAGTTGATAACTAAATAAATATAGCATAAAATTTAAAGAAAACTAAAGGAGTTTTTACAAAATGAGAAATACAGGGGAAAAAAATCCGTTAGGAGAAGAAAAGGCTAGCAAATTATTAAGACAGTTTGCAGTACCAAGTATTATTGGCATGTTAGTAAGCTCTCTTTATAACATTGTAGACCAATTTTTTATTGGTAGAAGTGTGGGGGAATTAGGAAATGCAGCAACGAATATTTCATTTCCATTATCTATTTCATGTACAGCAATAGCTCTCGTTTTTGGGATAGGTGGTGCTGCAGCATTTAACATTTCTATGGGGAGAGGTCAGAAGGACGAGAAGGAAAAAGAAAAGGCAGCTTTTTATATGGGCAATGCCCTTACAATGCTCTTTGGATGTGGAATCATTTTATTCCTGATTACTCAATTCTTTTTGACACCATTATTAAAGTTTTTTGGCTCTCCAGATAATGTACTGGATTATGCTAAAGTTTATACAAGAATTGTATCATTTGGATTCCCATTTTTAATCCTTACAACAGGAGGGGGAAATCTCTTACGTGCAGATGGACGTCCTAAGTATACAATGACGTGTAACCTTGTGGGGGCTGCCATAAATACTGTACTTGATGCTGTATTTGTATTTGGATTTAACTGGGGAATGGCTGGTGCAGCTTATGCTACCGTTATTGGTCAAATTATATCTTGTGGTATGGTAGTTTATTATTTAAGAGATTGTAAGAGTATTAAATTACGAAAAGCACATTTTGTATTAAAACCATCTTATATAGGCAGAATTACTTCACTAGGAGCAGCACCATGTATGAATCAGCTGGCTATGATGGTTGTACAAATTGTTATGAACCAATCACTTAAATATTATGGTGCACTATCTGTTTATGGCGAAGCTATTCCAATTGCATGTGCAGGTATTATCTCTAAAGTAAACATGTTATACATATCATTCATTATTGGAATTTCTCAAGGTCTACAACCAATTGTAAGTTATAATTATGGTAGTGGAAAATATCATCGTGTAAAGAAAGCATACTTACTTGCTAGTGGGTGTGGCTTGGTGATTTCAGTGATTGCATTTAGTTTATTCCAATTTGCACCAAGACAGATTATTGGTGTCTTTGGAAATGGTTCAGAAGCATATTATGAGTTTTCAATTAAGTATTTTAAAGTATTTTTATTCTTTACAACACTTAACTTTATCCAACCAATTACTTCAAACTTCTATACAGCAATTGGTAAGCCAGTGGCAGGGGTCTTTTTATCTTTGACAAGGCAAATTATTTTCTTACTGCCATTATTATTAATCCTACCAATGCTTATTGGTATTGATGGCATTATGTATGCAGGTCCAATTGCAGACTTTGTAGCAGCAGTGGTATGCCTCATAATGATTGCACTAGAAATGCGAAGAAAAGAATATAGGTATCAAGTAGAACTTAAAGTTCAAGATATTAAATAAATGATTAGAAAAATCCTAGGGCATTAATAGAAGTGCTCTAGGATTTTTTTAAAGGGGGAAAATAGATATTTTAAAAGTAAAATAAACCAAAGGATGTATAATAATTATTATACCTATATACAATTAAATATATTATAATGTAGAAATATAGTATAGTAACATAAATATTTAGATGAAAGTATTGCAAGAAATATTGTAGAAGATATGAGAGGAATGAAGATTTAAATGAGTAAGTTAAAGCAATTACTAAGTTTAACAGGTTGTATGTTGGTAGCAGGGATGCTAGTTGTAGGATGTAATGGAGCTGATAAGAAGTCAATTACGTTTTATAACTATGGCGAAAATATTGATAATGAAACATTAAAAGAATTTGAAAAAGAGTATGGCATTAAGGTTAAGATGAGTACCTTTGATGAGATGGAAACGATGTATCAGAAGATTGCAGGTAGCGGTGTACAATATGATGTTATTTTAGTATCAGATGCTCTGATGCCTAGAATGATTGAGGAGGGACTTCTTCAACCACTTAATAAAGAAAATATTCCTAACATTAATCAAATGGATGAAGAATATCTAAATCTATCTATGGACCCAGGAAATAAATATTCAGTACCTTATATGTTTGGAACTGTAGGACTTATTTATAATAAAGATATAGTTACAGAAGATGTGGATAGCTGGGATATTTTATGGGATGAGAAATATAGAGATCAAGTTTTTATGTTTGATACACATAGAGATACAATCGGGGTAGCATTAAAGAAACTAGGGTATTCTCTTAATTCATCTAATCCAAAAGAACTTGAAGAAGCGAAGCAATTGTTATTAGAACAAAGAGAGCTGGTAGACCCTAAATATGGTGTAGATAATGGGACAACTATGATTGCTAATGGTGAAACTGCCATTAATATGATTTGGTCAGGTGAAGGACTTAACCTACAAGTTGAGAATCCAAATCTTGTTTATGTAGTTCCTAAAGAAGGGGCAAATTTCTGGATTGATAGTTTATGTATTCCAGCTAATGCAGTAAATGTAGACGGTGCACAGAAGTTCATTAATTTTATAAGCGATAAAGAAAGTGCCTTAAGAATTGCAGATGAAATTGGTTATACAACACCAAATAAAGAGGCAAGGCTTGAGCAAGACAGTCATATTAGAAATAACCCTAATGCCTATATGCCAAAAGAAATAATGGCCCGTTGTGAGTTATATATAGATTTACCACTTGAGGTAAAACAAATGTATGATGAAATTTGGACACAGATAAAAGTAAATTAAGTATAAACTATTTTATGTCTAAATAAAAAATGCTATAATGTAAAAAAAATGGATAAAAATGGAAAGGGAATAATATGATTCAGTGGAAAGACTCCTATAGAATAGGCATTGATATTATTGATACACAACATAAAATCTTATTTGATTTAGCTGAAGAAGCAGAGAAAATGCTAGAGCTACCAGATTATATAGATAAATTTGATGAGATTGTAGAGATAGTAAATGAATTAAGGTCTTATGTAAAATATCATTTTGAGGAAGAAGAAAAAATATTATTTCAGATTCAATATAGTGCATTTTTTAAGCATAAGATAGCACATAATGATTTTATTGATTATATTTATGAATTAGATATAGATGAAATAGATAGAGACCAAAATACTGAAATTTTAAACTTATTAAACACCTTAAATGAATGGTTAATTGAACATGTATTAGTTGAAGACAAGAAGTGGTCAGAAATTTATAAGGAAAAAATGTAAAGAAAATATATTACCGAATATCCCTAGAATATATAATTTAGGGATATTTTTTATTGTTATTAATATTTTTAGAATTCTATATAAAATAGAACATAATATGTAAAAGTGTGATATAATGTATAGAAAATTTAAAAATATTTGTTTGGTGGGTGAGTGGATGATTCAGTGGAGAGAGTCTTATAGGATAGGAATAGATATTATTGATGAGCAACATAAGAAACTATTTGATTTGGCAGAGCAAGCAGAGGCAATGCTAGAACTATCAGATTATATAGATAAATATGATGAGATTGTGGGAATTGTAGATGAATTAAGAGCTTATGTGAAATATCATTTTGGAGAAGAAGAAAAAATATTATTTAAGATTCAGTATAATAAGTTCTTTACGCATAAGGTAGCACATTATGATTTTATTGAGTATATTTATGAGTTAGATTTAGAGGAAATAGATAAAGATCAAAATAATAAAATATTAGAGTTATTAAGACACCTCAATGAGTGGTTAGTGAAACATGTATTAGTTGAAGATAAAGCATGGGCAGAAGTTTATAAGCAACAATTATAATAAGAATATGGTGCAAAATAGTCCTCTAAACGGTAAAATAGATATACGGTTTAGAGGACTGTTTTAATAGTCTAGAAGCTGAACAAGATGGGCAGTATAATGAAGTTCTTCTAAGTATTATGAAGAACGCTAGAATAATAAGGAGATAGGAATATGAAAGCAGATTTACACATTCATACGTTTTATTCTGATGGGACCATGTCACCAGAAGAGGTTGTTAAGGTAGCTAAGGACAAGGGGCTAGAAGTGATTGCCATAACAGACCATAATAAAATAGGTTCTTGGGAAGAATTTAGCATAGCAGTAGTAGAGGAAGGCCTTATGCCTATTAAAGGATGTGAAATTAACTGTAAATATAAAGGACAGGTACTACACCTTTTAGCTTATGGTTTTGAAAATACGCCGCAGCTTATGACACTTATTCATCAAGCAGATGATGAGATGCAGCTTATGAGTGAGCATTTGGTAGAGAAGCTTGCTAAGGATTATAATCAGGTATCTATGGCGGATTATGAAAAGTATTCATATGATGTACGCCAAGGTGGCTGGAAAGGGTTACATTATTTACAGGATCGTGGTGTAACTAAAAAGCTTTTTGATGGTTTTAGATTATATAGTGAATATGACTGTGATTTTGAGCGTTATCATTTCCCGGAAATAAAAGAAGTTTGTGAGGCTATCCGAGAAGCAGGTGGTGTGAGTGTTGTTGCACATCCTGGAGAGTATTATAAAAATCTAGAAGAAATACAGCTAAAGGAAGTTTTAAAAGATTTAAAAGAGCAAGGTATTGAGGGGATTGAATGTTATTATCCAACCCATACAGAGCTTATGACGACAACTTGTGAGACTTTTTGTGATGAAAATGGACTTATAAAAACAGTAGGTAGTGATGAGCATGGTGAATTTGGCAAGCATGCTAAAGTTATAGAGCAGACCATAGGATGCATGAAACAAAGTATTTCATTAGATACATTAAGACGATTAAAGGGTGTAATAAAATAATATAAGAAGCTTATTAATAGTAGACAAGGGAGAAATTTGAATGACTAAGAAGTTATATTATGAGAATAGCTATTTAACAGAATTTGAGGCAGAAGTTGTAAGATGTGAGGCTTATAAAGACGGTTTCGCAGTAGTACTAGATCAGACCGCTTTTTACCCAGAAGGTGGTGGACAACCTACTGATGAAGGATTTTTAAATAATGTGAAGGTATCCTATGTTTTTATAGAAGAAGAGGTTATTTACCATATGGTAGATCAACCATTTGAGGTGGGTTCTAAGATTATAGGAAAAATTAATTTTGAAAGACGTTTTGATTTTATGCAGCAACATAGTGGTGAACATATTGTATCAGGGATTATTCATACAAGGTATGGCTACAATAATGTAGGTTTTCATCTAAGTGATGAGTATATGACAGCAGACTTAGATGGGGAGCTTACAGAAGAACAAATTAAAGAAGTTGAAAGGCTTGCTAACGAAGCTGTTTTTAGGAATATCCCTATTAGGGCTGAACTTTTTGAGCAAGAGGCAGTTAAAAATCGTGATTATCGTTCTAAGATAGAGATTATAGGAAAAGTAAGACTGGTAGAAATAGGGGAGTATGATGTGTGTGCATGTTGTGGAACGCATGTTGAGAGAAGTGGTGAAATTGGCGTTATTAAATGTATCAGCCAAGAACGTCATAGAGGTGGTATGCGACTTACTTTACTTTGTGGAAAGAGAGCTCTTAAAGATTATGAACACAGGCTTATGATTACAAAGGAAGTAGGTGCAATGCTTTCTACAAAAACTGAAAAGATTGTAGAAGTTTTTAGTAAACAGCAAGAAGAGTTAGGAAGTCTTAAACAAAAGCTAGCTTCAGTAACCAATGATTTACTTAGTTTTAGAGCACAAGATTATATTCAAAAAGGACAAAATTTTATTTATGAGGACAATTTAACAGTAGATGAGATTAGAAAGCTTTGTGTTTTATTAACAGAATTAAGTGATAAAGTTTTTCTAGTTACTACAACAGAAGGAAATAGTATAAAGTATGCGCTAGGCAGTAGTACACAGGATGTACGCCCAATCAGTAAAATGCTAAATACCACTTTTAGTGGTCGTGGTGGTGGTAGGGCCGAATTATGCCAAGGCAACCTAACAGGAGATATTGAACAGATCAAAGAATATATTAGTCAAATAAAATAAATATTTAGGAAGGTAGCTACTACATTAGAAATTAGTGTAATAGTTACTTTATATAATCTTTAACTATAAAAGTTTATTATAATATAGAGAAACCATTTATAAACTAGATTTATTTATAAACATAAAGTGGTTTCTCCCAATGATTTCACATTGCTAAAAACTATGAATAACTAAAATTTATAAATGTGAAATCTATAAGAAAGGTTATATAAAGAATGATATAATAGGTATATTTATCGTGAAATGGGAAAAGTACCATGTGTGAAGTGTATGTGTTTTAGAAGTAAAAGGGGGCTGAGCCATGAAAAATATATTCGAAGAACTGAAGCAATTTGGTTTTGGTAATTTAGATAAAGTAGAAATATTTACTAAGCCTGAGGAAAAAGCAAAAAAAGAGGAAGGTAAACAGGAGAATAAATATACAATAGAAGAAATATTATATGATAAAGCTTATGTATGTCCTGTATGTAGTAATCAATTTAAAGCCAAAGCTATTCGCTCAGGTAAAAATCGTTTAATGACAGTAGATCTAGATTTACGCCCAGTCTATGATATAGTAAATCCTTTAATTTATGAACCAATTGTATGTGAAAAATGTGGTTATTCGGCACTCACTAAAAATTTTAATACACTATCTACAATACAGATGAGATGGATTAAAGAGCAAATTTGCAGTAATTATAAAGAACATCATTTTTCAAGTATTTTAACACCACAAGAAGCAATTCATAAATATAAATTAGTACTTTTAAATGCAGTTGTAAAGAAAGCAAAAGATGGGGAAAAGGCGTATATTTGTCTTAAGATAGCATGGTTGTATAGAGACTTAAGAGATGAAGAAAATGAGAAAATATTTTTAGAGCATGCTTTGACGGGCTTTTTAAATGCTTACAATAAAGATCGTTTTCCAATCTTTGAGCTAGGAGAACTTACAGTAGCTTATATTATAGCAGAACTTTATAGACGTTTTAAGGAATATGATAAGGCATTGCAGTGGATTAGCTGTGTAATTTTAGATAGAAGTGTAACATTAAGACTTAAGACGAAGGCATTGCATTTAAAGTCAGTTATTCGTGAAGAGAGAGATAAGGAAAAGCAAAGTTAAATTAAATAAATTAGGATAGGCAAAAAATGCTGTATATACCATAGGTATTACAGCATTTTTTGTTGTTGATATAAAGATATTTCTTGGCTGCAAATAATATTTACTCAACAGTGATTGCTTCTACAGGACAAGATGAAGCAGCTTCTTCAGCATCATCAGCACAACCATCTGGTACATCTGGATTAATTGCTACAGCTTTTCCATCATCATCCATTTCAAATACTTCAGAGCAAATAGAAGGGCAAAGACCACACCCAATACAAGTCTCTTTATCTACATGAGCTTTCATAATAATCCTCCTTTAAACAGATATGGTAATAGTATGGACAGGTTTGAGTTAAAAATACATAGAATATAAAAAAATATATATTTCCAAAAGAAAAACTTGTATAATTGTATACAAAGTTAGTTTTTTCTATTGAAATAAGTGAGAAGTTAGTTTATAGTTTATAGAATAAATATTTAATGAATAGGTAATTGCGAAACTACTGTTTAAAAATGAATAACACTTGTTTTGAGGATGCAAGATTTAAAAATTATTACTGGTAGTGATATTTAGTTGCCAAATAAGTAAAAATTGGTACAACAAA
The DNA here is from genome assembly GCA_045612745.1 of Cellulosilyticum sp. Classification (GTDB taxonomy): domain Bacteria; phylum Bacillota; class Clostridia; order Lachnospirales; family Cellulosilyticaceae; genus Cellulosilyticum. The sequence continues at coordinate 10,839 of JAZKZQ010000006.1, forward strand.
TAAAGGTAAGCTTTTACCT
>JAZKZQ010000007.1:0-2745 GCA_045612745.1 Cellulosilyticum sp.
ACCAAACCTTGCTTTCTAATAAGGGGAGAGGCGTTAGCATGCAAAGATTTTACATTTTACTTAATGTTGATTTATATCAATTTTACGCAGCAAAGAAAGGGATATTACATAGCTATAGCAAACTCAGAGACATACTTTTAAGAATAGGTAATTTGGCTCTACATGAGAAACGTATGAGACAAACTACTTATTCTCGTATAGAAAGCTATTTAGAGGAACTTATTCAATTTGGAAAAACTTAGGCTTAAATTAACGTCTATGCTATCTTAATAAAAGTTCAGGTATATCACAGCTATTGATTTATATCACTTTTTGGGGATATGTGCTTAGTGGAGGGTATGTCGGGGGCAAACTATTTAAATACAATAAGTTGGAACAAGATAAAAATAATGGGTATTAGATAAATGAGATGTAGTTTATATTTGAAGATAGGATATGTCCTAACTGTGGTCTTAGCATACGATAAGTAAAATATGAATACTCCTAGTAAAAGTGATGAGCTTTTAGTGGGAGTATTTTTATGTAATATCCTAGTAAAAAGTTTTATACCAATAGATAGACTTAAAAGAGAAAAGTATACATAAAGAAATTATTAGTAATTTATGGTATAATTGATAGGAATTGAAATATAGAGAATACTTAAGGAGGAAAATTAGGATGATAGCAGAAGTATATTATATATCATCTACTAATCAAAAAAATAAGCTACATATGATGATATGGCGCCCTGAGGGAGAAGTTAAAGCTATTTTACAAATTTCTCATGGAATGGTTGAGCATATTGGGCGTTATGAGGACTTTGCTAAATTTTTAGTGAGCAAAAATATTTTAGTAGTAGGTAATGACCATTTGGGACATGGTAAAACCGTAAAATCTGAAGAAGAATATGGATACTTTGATCCAGAAGATGGCAGCCAAAGAGTCGTTGATGATTTGTATGAAGTTACTCAAACAATAAAACAAAAATATCCTGGAGTACCTTACTTTGTATTAGGACATAGTATGGGATCTTTTATGGTTAGACGATATTTAATGACTTATGGTAAAGGAGTGGATGGTGCTATTATTATGGGAACAGGTCATCAGCCAGGTATAGCACTTGCCGTAGGAAAGCTAATATGTAAAATATTAAGCACATTAAAAGGTGATACCTACCGCAGTTTGTTTGTAAATGATGTGATACTAGGTGGGTATAATAGGCAATTTGCGCCAAACCGTACAGCTAATGATTGGATTTCTAGAGATGAAAAAGTAGTCGATGCATATGAGAGAGACCCATATTGTCAGTTTATATTTACGATAAATGGCTTTAAAACAATTTTTAATACTTTTACCTTTATTAATAAGAAAGTAAATATCGACAAAATACCAAAGTCATTGCCAATTTTTTTAATAGCAGGAGATAAAGACCCAGTAGGTAACAATGGGAAGTCTGTGACTAAAATATATGAAAAATATAAGAAGATGGGTCTTTCAAAAGTACAGCTTAAACTCTATCCAGAAAGTAGGCATGAGATATTAAATGATTTAGATTATAAGAGAGTATATGAGGATATTTATACATGGCTAAAAAATAATATATAGCTAAAATATAGTTAAAAATGCCCCATTTAAGTTAAGTTTAAGTGGGGCATTTTATAGTTAAAAATTAGATTTTATAGTGCATCATCATGAGTCTCTTCTAATTCTCCGTTACGTAATGGGAGTGGTACATAAGGTTTTGTTGGTGCAACGCTTTTATAAGCTGGACGAATGATTTTTCCTTTATTCACCAACTCTTCAATACGATGTGCACTCCAACCTGAAATACGCGCGATGGCAAAGATTGGTGTATAAAGTTCAAGTGGTAGGTCTAACATAGAGTAAACAAAGCCTGAGTAGAAGTCTACGTTAGCACTAACACCTTTATACATTTTACGCTCTTTACCAATTACTTTAGGTGCTAATTCTTCAATTTTATTATAGAAATTAAATTCATCTTGTAACCCTTTTTCTTGAGCTAATTTTTCTGCATAAGTTTTTAAAATACTGGCACGTGGGTCGGAAACAGAATAAACAGCATGACCAATACCGTAGATGAGACCAGATTTGTCAAATGCCTGTTTATTAAGGAGAAGGCTGAGATAGTTTTCAATTTCAGCATCATCAGACCAATCATTAATTTTCTCCTTCATATCTGCTAACATATTTACAACTTTGATATTGGCACCACCATGACGAGGTCCTTTTAAAGAACCTAAAGCAGCGGCAATAACAGAATAAGTATCTGTAGCAGATGACGTCACTAGGTGTGTAGTGAAAGAAGAGTTATTACCACCACCATGTTCAGCATGTAAAATAAGTGCTAAATCTAAAAGGGTAGCCTCTAGTTTTGTATATTTACTATCAGGTCTTAGCATGTATAAAATATTTTCCGCTGTACTAAGATCTGGTCTTGGTGGATGAATAAAGAGGCTTTGCTTTTGATGATAATGTGCATATGCTTGATAGCCATAAACGGCTAAAGTAGGGAAACATGCAATAAGTGAAATACATTGTCTAAGAACATTAGGAATAGAAATATCATCTGCTTTATCATCAAAGCTATAGAGTGCTAAAACACTACGTGCAATGGAATTCATAACATCATTGCTAGGTGCATTTAAAATCATATCACTTACAAAGGTATCAGGAAGTTTACGGTAACCGCCTAAAAGTGTTTCAAATTCAGTGAGTTCCTTTTCGGTAGGTAACTTACCGAAAAGC
>JAZKZQ010000008.1:0-9049 GCA_045612745.1 Cellulosilyticum sp.
CCTTTTTTAAAACTTTTTTTACTTTTTTTACCTTTTTATTTGCTAATACGCTATTTAATAGTATGTATTTTTAAATATTTTATATTTTTAAGTTTGTAAGTTTCCCATCTATATTTCACTTTGAAGTATTTTCTTACAAATATTCTTTTCACATTATTTGATGCTAGTATATAGCTTTTACAAAAAAAAAAATCAACGCTTATATAATTTAATTTTTAAAAGCATTGATTTTATTAGCTTTTATGATCACTTACATTTTTTTGCAAAAAAGTGGTAAATAAATCCTAAAAAAAGTGGCACACTATAATAATAGATTGTGAAAGTGGTGATAACGAATGAATACTGAGTGGAGTAGAAAACCTTCCCCCCTATACATCAACATTAATGAAGCTAATCATTTCAGTATTTTCTGCAATGAACTTCATAGTTACCTTACCACTTATTTACCTTGTCATAATGATGAACTGGTAATTGTATGTATAGGAACAGATCGAGCAACTGGGGATAGTCTTGGCCCATTAGTCGGCTATAAGCTCAAAGATTTACACGAAGAAAAAGTTACATTGTATGGTACTCTAGATGAACCTGTTCATGCAAAAAATCTAGAAGAAACCCTAGAATTAATTTTAACAAAACATAAGCATGCTCTTATCTTGGCAATTGACGCCTGTCTAGGTGCTGCCAACAATGTAGGATGTTTAACTATTGGCCATGGTGCCATTACACCAGGTGCTGGGGTAAAAAAAGAATTACCTCCTGTAGGTCATCTTCATATTACAGGTATCGTAAATTTTAGTAGTCTTATGAATATGGTCGTACTTCAAAATACTAGATTGTCCTTAGTAATGCATATGGCAGATACTATTTCTGCTGGTATGAAATACTGCCTTTGGAAATATTATAATTCTAATGAACCTTGTTTATAAATGAGCTTTCCTTATAAATCAAGTGTCAAATCGCCCTCTTTAATCCAGTTTTTTGTGCGAAGTATTGTAGCGATCCCCCAAGTTAATATACCTGGTAAAACAAAACAAATTAATAAAATCTGTATTAACAAAATGTTACCATTGGCTCCATGCTCAATCATCGTTTGCCACATCAACAGAGGTCCTACAAGACCTGAGGTTCCCATACCTGAGCCTGCTGGTACATTTTCTAGGTGAAATACCACGGTTGCAAGTGGGCCTGTAACAGCACTTGCCAATATTGGTGGTATCCAAATTTTAGGATTTTTAATAATATTGGGCATCTGAAGCATAGATGTTCCTAATCCTTGCGCAATTAATCCATTCACTTTATTTTCTCTATAACTCATAATTGCAAAACCTACCATTTGTGCACAGCATCCTGCTGTAGCAGCTCCTGCTGCAATTCCAGAAAGACCTAGTATTACCCCAATAGCTGCTGAGCTAATTGGTAATGTTAGAAAAATTCCCATTGCAACTGAAATAACTATTCCCATGAAAAATGGTTGCAGTTCCGTAGCACTAGCAATGAAAACTCCTAACATTGTTGTGAAATTAGATAGTGTAGGGCCTATTGCTAAACCAATTAGGCTACCAAATAAAATAGTGACTGCTGGTGTTAACAAAATATCTAACTTTGTCTTTCCTGACACAAGCTGCCCAACTTCTATCCCTATAATAGCAGCTATAAAAGCTCCCAAAGGGTCTCCAGGTCCTGTTAATAATATACCGCTCTCTGTAATCAAATTCCCAGACAATACTTGAGTTGCATATGCACCAATAACCCCATTTAATACACTAGAATATAAAACAAGTTTACTTGCCCCTAAACTATGTGCTACACCTACAGCAATTCCTACTCCAGTAAGTACCGTAGCAATTTGCCCAAGTTGAATTAAAAAATGACCCAACCATAGCTCCGGCATGAAACTACCGACTTGCTTAATAATTGTCCCAATAAGTAGTGTGGAAAAAAGCCCCAATGCCATACCACTTAAACCAGTTATTAAATAACGATTTACTATTTTTTTACCATATGTATACCATTTGTTAGTTGTTTCCATTTTATCTCCTCCATTACTTTTCTAACTTTTATCTATTTATTCTCCTCTATTTTTATTATAAAATCATGTTTCTGTAATTCTTCTTCTATAATATCCAAATCTTCTTCTGTAGGTGCTTCTATTGTATGCATATGAATACCATTTGTTAAGTTTAAAAGAGGCATTGCACTATCTTCTTGAAGTTTTCTAGTAAATTGTTTAATATCCCTACGTGTACGTAACATTAAATCACCTACAAGCTGCCCATATATAGGATGGGTAACGATTACATCTCTTACACGCCCACCATTATCAATAATAATATTTAACTCCTCTTCACTTTTATTCTTATCATGCTTTACTAAAATAACACGCTTACACATTGTGGCTATTTCTTGATTTAAAATATATCCCCTTGCTGTTGCTAAGATATCACATCCCCCAGCACGCAATAATGCCACATCCTGTACAATAACTTGTCTACTAACTTCAAATCTATTTGCAAAAAAGGTTGCGCTTATTGGCTTCTTATTTTCACCAAGTATTTTTAGTAATTCTAATCTTCTTTGTTCACCATCCATCTTTATTTCCTTCCTTAATCTACTTTAATCTCCTTAACCTATATCAAAAGTGATTTATATTACACCCCAGAACCTACTACATAACTACCATAAAATCTATAACTTCTTCATTATAACATAATCTATATAACAATAAAGTGGCACTTAAACTTATCAGCTTAAGTGCCACTTTATTGTTATTCTGACTAAATTGATATATTATTTTTGAAGTCTAGCTAAAAGATTTTCTCTTAATGCTTCAAAACCTTTTTTGCCTAATAATGCAAACATATTCTTTTTGTATTCTTCTACACCTGGTTGATCGAATGGATTAACGCCTAATAAATAACCACTGATACCACATGCTTTTTCGAAGAAATAAATCATACGTCCCATGTTATATGCATCAATAGATGGCATATTAATAACTACATTTGGTACGCCTCCATCAACATGTGCTAAAATTGTTCCTTCAAAGGCTTTTTTATTAACAAAATCCATTGTTTTACCTGCTAAATAGTTAAGGCCATCTAAATCAGATGCTTCCTCTTGAAGTGTTACATCTTTTCTTGGAGACTCCACATTAATAACTGTCTCAAATAACACCCTTTGACCATCTTGAATATATTGCCCTAATGAGTGAAGATCTGTTGAAAAGTTCACTGATGATGGATAAAGACCTTTTCCATCTTTCCCTTCACTTTCACCATATAATTGTTTCCACCATTCACCAAAGTATTGAAGACATGGTTCATAGTTTACAATAATTTCAGTACTTTTCCCTTTTCTTAAAAGTGCATTTCTAACCACTGCATATTTGTAACATTCATTTTCCTCGATATTTGGAACTGCATATTCTTCTCTAGCATCTGCAGCACCTTTCATTAAATCATCAATATTGATGCCTGCTACTGCAATTGGAAGTAATCCTACTGGTGTAAGCACTGAGAAACGTCCACCAACATCATCTGGAATAACAAATGTTTCGTAACCTTCTTCTTGTGCTAATGTAAGAAGTGCTCCTCTTGCTTTGTCTGTTGTAGCAAAAATACGTTCTTTAGCTACTTCTTTGCCATATTTCTTTTCCATAAATTCTTTAAATACACGGAAAGCAATAGCTGGTTCTGTAGTTGTTCCTGATTTAGAAATAACATTTACGCTAACTTCTTTACCCTCACATACATCTAAAAGATCTTTTAGGTATGTGCCTGAAATATTATTTCCTACATAATAAATCTCTGGAGTTTTTCTTTGTTCTTTGCTAAGTGAATTATAGAATGTATGACTTAATGCATCAATACAAGCTCTTGCACCAAGGTAAGAGCCACCGATTCCGATGACAATAAGTACATCTGAGTTATCTTGAATTTTCTTAGCAGCTTTTTTGATGCGTTCAAATTCATCTTTATCATACTCTACTGGTAAATCAATCCACCCTAAAAAGTCATTTCCTGCTCCAGTCTTCTCATGTAACATGCTATGAGCTAATTCTACTTGTGAGTTAAAATAGGCTACTTCATGGGCTTGTACTCCAGTTTTAGAATAATCAACAGTAATTTTATTCATTACTAAAATCCTCCTAATATCGACAGCTTAATATACTTTTCTAACATATTCTATTATAATCCATCTTTGATTATTTTTAAACAATAAATTCTTACATATTTATTAATATAGATTTCACATTTATAAATTTTAAGTATTCATAGTTTTTAGTAACGTGAAATCATTGGGAGAAACCACTTTATGTTTATGAATAAATCTAGTTTATAGATGGTTTCTCTATATGTATCTTCCTTTTAAGTATAAGTATATAAAACTAATATAACCTCTATTTAGCAACAGAAAAGAAGTTCTTCTTATAGCTTCTATTATGCACCATTTCTTTATTAAAGTCTCTCTAATAATTGTGCAATATCTTGTGCACTTATTGTAGTCTCCTTTATCTTTCCATCTTTTTGTACCATTTCTTTATTTTTCTCTGTTAAAATTTTAAGTTTTTCTTCCTGTACACTCGTTAACTTAGTCTCCGTCCTATTGCCTGTACGGTCTAACATAATTATTTTATTACCCATAATTTTCATCTCTTTAATCTCTTTACATTTTATATTTTCCTTTTGAATAGGATAAACATTGACTACATAATCACTAATTTCTACAATTAATTTTTCACTATGTTCATCAAGTGCTCTTACAATAGTATAAAGATCTATACTTATAGTTAGAAGTGCACTTATTGATACAATAATTACAGTTTTAAAAGTAGCACCTTCTCTATTCAAAATAGGAATTAAAATTTCAAGCACAATAATTCCCCACATAATATATTTTACCTTTGTCGCTAAATTTTTTACTGAAACATACGAAAATCGCCCAATATGTTCCTTTGCTAAATGACTTTTTACAATACTATCTATATCGGGTGTTTCATTAAAAGTATCAATATACTCTTTATAGCGATTTACAACACAATCAATAAATGCAATACACTCTTCAGTAACATAGGCCTTATTATTAGTATACATTTTTAAGCTTTTTTCTATATATCTGAATTTATTTTCTACCATATAAGTTGTAAAAGTAGTCACCATACCTAACAGTATTTCAAACATAAATAAAAAAATTAACATATTATTACCTCCCCCTTATAAAACACCACTTATATTTTAACATAATTTTGAATTTTTTCAATAAATATTAAAAAGCATATTATCAATAGCTTAATCACTATTCATAACATGCCTTTTTACATCTTAATTATAAGCCAAGTGAAAAACAGGTCAATAAAGCCTTACGCCTTATCAACCTGCTTATGAATGTATTTATTAAAATGTTTCTAAGATATTCTCTATCATACGACTAGCATTTCTTGCTGCTACGTCTACAAACTCTTCAAAGTTAACATCTGCACTTTGATCTGCTTTATCAGAAATAGCTCTAATAATAACAAAAGGAACTTGGTTTAAGTAACATGTATGAGCAATAGCTGCACCTTCCATTTCAGCACAATATGCTGTAAAGGTTGTGTAGATATCTTCTTTTACCTTCATACTGCAAATAAATTGATCACCACTTGCAATACGTCCTACATATACTTTATGCTCTCCTTTAAGATTTTTGGCAGCTTTTTGAGCTATGTCTATAAGTTTCGCATCTGCTTCAAAGTAAGTTTTTTTCATACGAGGAATCTCTCCGCGAGGATTTCCTACTGCCGAAGCATCCATATCATGTTCTACTGTATCACTTGATACAACAATATCACCAATATTAAGTTCAGGGTATAATGCACCAGCTACTCCTGTATTAATGATATATTTTACATCAAATAAATCAACAAGAATTTGTGTACATACTGCTGCATTTACTTTACCAATACCACATCTTACAACAACCACTTCTTGCTCTTTTATTTTTCCTACTAAAAATGTCATACCTGCAACTTCTTTTTCCTCAGTAACCTGCATCTTTCTTTTAAGAGAGATTACCTCTTCATCCATTGCACCAATAATTCCTATCATTTGTTTACTCCTTCCTTCTCTTCAGGTTTGTATCTTTTCTTATTATATACAAATATTAAGCTTACTTAAAGCCCTAATATCTTTTATTCCTAACTTCTACTACACGTTTTTCCAAAATTGGTTTCATTTTAGCCCATACTATATTAACATTATTTTCCCAATTATCTTTAATAAAATCCTTATAATCAAGGCTAATATCTACAAGAATATCAATCCATTTATAAATCTGCTGTGCTGTCACTTCACTACTGTTATACATAATTGTCACCAGTGCCTTATCATAATCTACATTCACTTTTTTTATGCCACCTAATATTTTTAACGCATCTAATACAAAGTGCTCATACACCTTATACTCATCATCTACATCTGCAATCTGCTTTGCATAAAGCTTAAGCTCTCCTGGTTCATTACTAATTATTTCAACCTTAATCATACTCTTAATTAAATTTTTCTTTAATCCAAACATTCCTATCGCCCCCATACATGCATTTATGTAACACTCCTATACTAAAGTATGAACGCAATATTTATTTTAGACTAATATATAACTTAAAGTCACTTAAAATTATAAAAAGGTTGTTGGCACTTTTAAGTGCCAACAACCTATAGTTTATTTATTAAGTGTAGCTCCTACAAAATCTACAAATAATGGATGTGGTCTATTAGGTCTTGATAAGAACTCTGGATGGAATTGTGCACCAACAAACCATGGATGATCCTCTACTTCTACAATTTCTACCAAACGATTATCTGGCGATGTTCCTGTAATTTTAAGTCCTTTACTTGTTAATAGCTCTCTATATTCATTATTATATTCATAACGGTGACGATGTCTTTCTTCAATTTCTTTTTGTTTATATGCTGCGTATGCATTACTTCCTTCAGCAAGAACGCATGGGTATGCACCAAGTCTCATTGTACCACCCATATCTTCGATATCTTTTTGATCTGCCATAATATCAATTACTGGATATTTAGTTGTTGGCATAAGTTCTGAACTGTGTGCACCTTCAAGTCCTGCCACATTTCTAGCAAATTCAATAACAGCACATTGCATTCCTAAACAAATACCAAAGTATGGCACTTTATTTTCTCTCGCATAGCGTACAGCTTCAATTTTGCCTTCTACACCACGGTCTCCAAAGCCACCTGGTACAAGGATACCTTCTGCATCGTTTAATAGTTCATCTACATTTTCACTTGTTACATCCTCTGCATTAACCCAGTCAATTTCAACTTCTGTGCCATGATAAATTCCTGCATGATGTAACGATTCTACAATTGAAATATAGGCATCATGTAATTCTACATATTTACCAACTAAAGCAATTTTTGTTTTCTTATCTCTATTTTTATCTTTTTCAACCATAGCTATCCATTCTGTTAAATCTGGCTCTTTACACTCTATACGGAGTTTTCTACATACAATTTTTGCAAGGCCTTCTTCTTCTAACATAAGTGGTACTTGATAAAGTGTTTCTGCATCTAGGTTTTGTACAACACAATCTTTATCCACATTACAGAATAATGCCATTTTGTATTTCATATCTTCTGAAATTGGTTGTTCTGTACGACATACAATAATGTCTGGTTGAATTCCAATAGAAAGTAACTCTTTTACTGAGTGTTGTGTTGGTTTTGTTTTCATTTCTCCTGATTTTGCAAGATATGGAATAAGTGTAACATGAATATATAACACATTCTCACGCCCCACATCTGTTGCTACTTGTCTAATTGCTTCAAGGAATGGTAAACTCTCAATATCTCCTACTGTTCCTCCGATTTCAGTAATAACAATGTCTGAAGTTTCCCCAGTATTTCCTACACGGTAAACACAGTCTTTAATCATATTAGTGATATGTGGAATAACTTGAACAGTTGCGCCTAAGTAATCGCCTTTACGCTCTTTATTAAGCACTGACCAATATATTTTTCCTGTAGTGACATTACTATATTTATTAAGTTTTTCATCAATAAATCTTTCATAGTGTCCTAAGTCTAAGTCTGTTTCACTACCATCGTTTGTTACAAAAACTTCTCCATGTTGGTAAGGACTCATTGTACCAGGGTCAATATTAATATATGGATCAAATTTTTGAATAGTAACCTTTTTCCCTCTTGCTTTTAATAGTCTTCCTAAGCATGCCGCTGTAATGCCTTTACCTAAACCAGAAACAACTCCTCCTGTAACAAAAATATATTTTGTAGACATCTTTTTCACCTCAACCGTTTTTTTTCACATTATCAACCTTAACATTGTAGTATTAATGAACCCTTAGTGTCAAGTAATGTTATACACTGTTATAAGCTTTTATTTTTTTAATTAATTTTATTATTTTTTCTTATATTTTACTATTATATTAACTCAATTTTCTCAACAAAAGGCTTATATTATTAGTCTTTACCTAATAATATAAACCTTCCTCAAAATTATATTCCTGTTATTTAAGACCAATTACCTTATATTGATCCAGCTCTTTAATGACACTTAATATTTTGTTATATTTTTCATCTAATCTTTCGATAACTTGATCAACCTCACGCATGTTATTTTCGAGTTCAACTAAAGTATCTGTTCCTTTATCCATGCGACTTAAGTATTTCTTAATATCTGCAGATTCATTGTAGTCATTATTAGTTTGTTTTGTAAGCCCTTCAATAAACTTAGTAATTGAGCTCATTTCTCTTTCAATAATTGCTGTATTTTCTTTACTTTCTTTGATGTTTTTATCAACTTCTTCAATTTTCTCTTCAATTTTTTCAATACCAATAGTTGTGGCTTCAACTTCTTCATTGGTTCTAAGTGAAGAGGTTTCAAGATCACCTAAAAATTTAGTCATATTTTCAAGAAGTTCTTTAGTACCATCTGATAACTTTCTAATTTCTTCTGCTACAACAGCAAAGCCTCTACCTGCCTCTCCTGCCCTGGCTGCTTCAATAGAGGCATTAAGTGCAAGTAG
>JAZKZQ010000009.1:0-8086 GCA_045612745.1 Cellulosilyticum sp.
CAAAGATAGTTCAAGATTCTTTAGGACGTTTGTTTGAGCGAAGCGAGTTTTCGCCCGTTTCTTGAACTATCATGCCTAGACTATCACAAATTCCGTAGATGCAGAAATCATTTCTCATACCCACAGCGGACTATACTATTCCACCCCCTACAAAACCTAACTCCAAGGTTTCTGTAAGCTACCAACTAATGTATTATAGTTATTCACTAATGCCAATAAGTTATACTCTAAATCTTCTATAGCATTAACTTGCTTTTTATAATCTAATTGGGTCATTAATCCTACTTTATACTGCACTTGTGCTGTAGCAAGTTGTTTTTCTAATAATGTCAGTTGTGAATGTAATAGATTAATTTGTTCTTCTAGGCCAATGAGTGATGCATAGCTTGAAAGAAGTGATTGTACTAACTGATCACGGCTATCTTCAAGACCTAATGTAGCAGAACTTGCAGAGTATTTAGCACTTAGGTATTCCGCATAAGTTGGTGCATAAGCTGAACCTGTCAGTGGGTTCACAAAGTTTTCAAAAATATTATCACTTTGAAGTTGTGCCAGCTGTTCTTGATATTTTAAGTACTGGTCTGCTTTACTTTGAAAGAAGCTTTTTGGATTTTCTAATCTAAAAGGCTCAAAGTGCATAGTATTTTCTAGACGATAATTATCTAAATTTTTATTTGTCAGCATGAGAAATACTAATTTTTCACTCTTCAGTGTTTCTTCTTTAGAGAGTTTGCTAGCTTCTAAATTTTTAAGTTCTAATTTACTAGAATCTACTTGAAGTGGGATGATAAGTCCTGCTTTTTGCTGTGCTTCTAGTTTTTTGATTGTCTCTTTTTGAAGAACAATATCATTTTCTACTGTTTTAATTTCTGCTTCTAACAAAAGGATTTTATTATTACGCTTTGTAATATCAGATGAAATTTTATCCTTTAGAAATTCACGTTGTTGCTCGTTTTGATGACGTGAAATATAAAGCTGCTGATAGCTATAAGATGCTATATTGTCCATGTACTTAAGCTGCTCAGAAAGTACCTCATGTTGTTTTGAGTTAAGTGTCAAACTATTATTATTTGATAGTGCAGCAGAAATAGCATCTTCTAAAGTCAAAATAGGTTTAAGAGTAGCTGAATCAGTAGTAGCCTTATTAGAAGTACTGTTAGATATAGTGTTATCTAAAGTACTGTTAGATATAGTGTTATCTAAAGTAGATAAGTCACTGGCTAATAGGGACGTACATAGTAGCGTACTAAGACTAGCTATGGTCAAGGCCTTCATTAAAAGTTTCATAAATCACCTCATAAATATGCCTAGTGCATACTTTTGTAGCATACACTGGCATCCAATTTATTTATTATTATTTTTATACTCAATATAAATTTAAGCTTTTTGTTCTGTTTGAGTAGCTTTTATTTCCCCACGTTTTTCAAACATAAGGTAGATTGTAGGGATAAGTACTAATGTAACAAGAGTACTTACAGTAAGCCCACCAGCTACTACAACCCCCATAGGTTGCATTGTTTCAGCCCCTTCGCCTATTGCTAATGCCATAGGAATCATAGCAAGGACAGTTGTAAGTGTGGTCATAAGTACTGGTCTTAAACGACTAGCAGAGCCTTTTGCAATACAGTCTACTAGTGGCATATCTGTTTCACGGCGAAGCTGTTCAATATAGTCAATAAGTACAATCCCGTTGTTTACAACGATACCAACAAGTAAGATAATCCCGATAAAGGCAGGAATACTTAAGGTACAACCAGACACTAATAAAGAAATAACAACTCCTACGAATCCAAATGGTAGTGAGAACATAATGATAAATGGTTTCTTGAAAGACTCAAATTGAGCAACCATAACCATGTAAACAAGGAGGATAGCCATAACAAGGGCTAAGGCTAAACTTGCGAAGGATTCCATCATTATTTCCATTGTACTACCTTGTCCTACTTCATAGTCTCTAGGTAATACAAGTTTGCTAATAGCTTCATTGGCTAAAGTTTGAGCTGTCCCAGAGTCTAGGCCATCAGCTAAAGTAGCAGAAACAGTTACAACATACTCACCATTTGTTTTATTGAGTGTTTTAGCAGCAGTATGTTTTTCAAATGTAGCAAAGGCGTTAAGTGGAATTTCTTGACCTGTTGCAGAAGATTTCACAGTAAGTCTTTGTAAATCTTCAAGACTACTTACGGTGCCTTCTTTGAGTTTGAGATGAACATCTACTGTATAACCATCAATACGTGCTGTTGTCACATCACTACCCTCAAGTGCCATACGCACAAGTGAATTAACGCTAGCTACATTGATGCCCCATTCTGTAGCACGTTTTTGATCAATATGTAGAATTATTTCTTCTGATGTATCAGAAATACTTGTTGTCACATCCGAGAAGCCTTCAATAGGTTTAAGTGCATTTGCTACATCTTCAGATACAACTTCTAATATATCAAGGTTAGGACCAGAAACTTCTACAGAGAAACCACCCATTCCCATCATCAGACTATCATCAATTGAAATATCAATTTTACAATCGGGTACAGTTGCTAGAATTTCACGGACTTCATTGGCGACTTCTTTTGCACTTAGTTCACGGTCTTCTTTTGAAACTAAGTTAATGGCAATAGAAGCAGTATTAGCGCTACCTGTTAAGGAAGCTGCACTACTAAATGAAGTTGTCATAGAAGCAATTTCTTTAACGCCTAATAACTTTTCTTCTGCCATGGCAATATAATAGTCATTAGATTTAAGATTTAAACCTTTAGGAAGTTCAATACTTACAGTCATTACACCTTTATCTGCACTCGGCATAAGGTCTGTCCCAATTTGACTGACTATAGCAAGGGAAGAAACCAAAAGTGCAACGCTAAGTAAAAGTACAATTAATCTATGCTTAAGGGAAACTCTTAGAAGCTTTTCGTACCCATTTTGAATTTTAATAAATAAAGGAGAAGCCTTTGCGAAGCCTGTACCCCCAACTTTCATTTTATTAAAGATACTTGGTACGAGTGTAATCGCTACAAATACAGAGAAGAGTAGTGAATAAATAATGGCTAGTGAAAGGGCACTAAACATCATACGAATCATACCATCTGTAAAAATCATAGGTAAGAATACGGCAACTGTTGTAAGTGTAGAAGCGATAATTGCCCCAGATACACTAGTTGTTCCTTTGATGGAAGCTTCTTCTAGCGCCATGTTTTCTTCACGTTTTTTAAAGATGTTTTCAATAACAACGATGGAGTTATCTACTACCATCCCTACTCCTAGCATTAAACCACTTACAGAAATAAGGTTTAATGTTTGACCAGAGAAATACAGCCCTGCAATGGCACCTACTAGTGAAAGCGGAATGGCTAGTGCCACGATAAAAGATGCCTTAAAGCTTTTAAGGAATACTAAAATAACAAAGAAAGCAATAACTGCACTTAAAAATAGTGTAGACCATACGCTATTCATTGACTCATTAATATAAGCACTCTCATCATAAGCAATAGCTAGATGATACTCAGGATTATCAGCGTTTAATGTATCAATCACTTTATATACTTTTTTCATTAATTGAACCGTATTTGAGGACTGTTGTTTATTAATATCAATCATTAAACTATCTTGTCCATTATAACGATAAATTGCCTCAGCCTCAGCTTTATCATATGTAACTTTAGCCACTTCACTTAAGTTAATAGTTTTCCCTGTACCAGTCACAAGTTGTAGTGCTTCAATTTCTTCTACGGAAGTAAGCTCCTCAAAACTACGAATTGTAAACTGATCTTGCCCTTCAGTAAGGGTACCAAATGGGTAAGTTATGTTCCCGCTACCAAGTACAGCGGCAACTGTATCCATAGTAATCCCATAACGACTAAGCAGCGTAGGGTCTACATCAACAGTAATTTTAGAGACCTGTCCCCCTCTAATATCTGCTGAGGTGATACCTGAGATTTGTTCCAGTTTAGCTTGTACAGTATCTTCTGCATAAGTCAGCGTGGCGCTACTATCCATTTTACTTGTGAGGACTAAAGTCCCAATAGCAGCAGCATTAAAATCTGCTTGTGAAATGGTAGGACGTTTGGCATCATCAGGTAGACGGCCTTGTACGCTATCTACTTTGTCACGAATAGTAGTCATGACATCGGACATCTTTGTGCCGAAGTCAAATTGCATCATGACGGCAGACATACTTTCAGTTGAAATAGAAACAACCGTATCAACCCCACCGATGGCGGATACTGCTTCGGTAATAACATCTGTTACTTGTTCTTCAATATCGGAAGGGCCAGCCCCATTCCAAGTGGTCATAATGGTTGCCACAGGCATATCAATGTCTGGCATTAAGTTAACAGGCATTTTAATATATCCCATAGCCCCAAATACAATGATGATACAAAATACCATAATCATTGTAAGTGGACGTTTAACAGAGATTTTAGTTAAATTCATGAACTAAACCTCCTTTTCAACAGGATATAAGAATGTACCATCTCCAATGAGAGAAAGTCCTTCAATTACAACCACATCACCAGCATTAATACCACTTGTAATCTCAATAGTATCTATATTAGTAAGTCCTGTGGTCACAGGTGTTTTAACTGCAAAATTATCTTTGCACACATACACATATTGTTGACCATCTTCTTCAAAGACAGCATTTTTAGTGATCAGTAAGGTGTCTGTACTTTGTTTATCTACAAGTTTAACCTCAGCAGCCATACCAGCTAAAAAGTTATTGTTACTATTATCAATCGCAATATCTACTGTATAAAGACCAGTTTGTGCATGAGGTACTGTACTAACTTCAGAAACCGTCCCTTTTACATCTATATCAGAAATTTTTACTTCTAATGTATTACCTGATTTGAATTTAGGAACTTCTGTATCGGTTACCTGCAATTCAACTTCTAAAGTGCCTAAGTTAGAAATCACGAAAGCTGGTGCTGATTGAGCAATCATTTCTCCAGCTTTAAAATTAGAAGTTGTAATTGTGCCACTTACAGGTGCTGTAATTGTAAGCTTACTTAAATTACTTTGAGCAGTTTCATAAGCTAATTGTGCCTGAGACACATTTTGCTGTGCTAACTTTTGAGACTCTGGAATCACTTGATTTTTTGTAATCTCTAAAGTATTTTTAGCAGCATTTAATCCTTGTTCAGCCTGTAACAGTGAAAGTTCAATTTTTTTGAACTGGTCCTCAGTAATTGTTTCAGCCTCATAAAGTGCCTCATACATTTCGTAGTTACGTTTTGCCTCGTTATAACCAAGCTGAGCATTAGCTACAGCATTTTCAAGTTGGCTAAGTTGGCTTGCCACACTTCCTCCAACAGCACTTTCGTAAGAACGCTTGGCAGTTTCTAAACTTACTTTGGCTTGTTCAATGCTTTTATTAAGATCAGTACCATCAATAGTAAGTAAGACATCCCCTTTTTGAACCCTTTGTCCTACAGTAACATGAACCTTTTGGATTTTTCCTACAGTTTCAGCAGTAACAGAAGTATCCCCTGAAGATTTTGTACGCCCACTAAAAGTATTGGACTTTGCAATATCTCCTGCCTGAACTGTTTGTACACTTACAGCAATAGGTCTTTCTGCTTCACTTATAGTGGTAGTTTCTTTTGTAGCATTTAGATTGCCACACCCGCTTAATATTAGCGCAGTACATAGAAGTAATGCAGGTGCTAATTTACGCATAGTAATCCTCCTTAGTATGTATAAAATTGAACTTTGGAAATATAACTTTTAGCGTTATCTTCCAATTTGAACTATAAAAGATATAATATAGGAAAAATATAGACGAAAAATGTAGAAATATAATATAGGAAGAAAAATTTACTGTTTAGGCTGATACTGGTAATTGAGGTGTTGACAAATGGGCATATGCACACTATACTACTAGTTGTAATGTGCATATGCCCATTTGATGGGTGTAGGAGGTGTATATATGCCGCGCATAACAAAATGTAGAAGAATTTGTGTTGAACCAACGAGCAAAGTATTCAAACCAGAGTGTATTTCAAATGAAGAAATCGTTTTACAATTAGAGGAGTTAGAGAGCCTACGGCTTATTGACTTCGAAAATTTAGATCAAGATACAGCTGCAAAGCGTATGTCAGTTTCAAGAGGTACTTTTCAGCGTATCCTATATTCTGCTAGACATAAAGTGGCGCAAGTCCTTATAAAAGGCAAAAACTTAGTCATAGAAGGTGGGAATTACGAAGTTTCCCATACCAGGTGTGGACAAGGAAAAATATGTAGTGAATGTAAGTTTGTAAATGAACAATCGTAAGTAAATAAGTAAGTTAAGTAAAAAGTAGAATGACATTTGAGAGCATAATGAGATAAGAGAAACTTATAACATATAATGATAAACAAAACACATAATTTTAAGTAAAAGACTTATATCATAGTGAGCTTATCTTTTATGAACTCAAATACACTATATGAAGGATGGGAAATCCTCCTCTTAAATAATTAATGTAAGTTATGTAGCACTCCCAAAGAAGGATCATTTATAAATGTAAAAATTTATAATGTATGAATGCATTATAAAAGATATTTGAACGGATATTAGAAACATTCAAACATGTAATTTATTTAAAAAGTAACTATTCGTAGAAGGAGAAAATACAATGAGTGAAAACCATAATTGTGAAAGTGGCTGTGGAAGCTGTAGTAAAGAATGTTCTTCAAGAAAAAATCCAAAAAGTCTCATAGAGCAACCTCATGCGCTAAGTTCTATTAAAAAAGTAATTGGCGTAGTAAGTGGCAAGGGTGGTGTAGGTAAATCTAGTGTGACTTCAATGCTTGCTGTAGCAATGAATAAAAAAGGTTACCATACTGCAGTGTTAGATGCTGATATTACAGGGCCTTCTATACCTAAAGCATTTGGTATTACAGAAAAAGCGTATGCTAATGAACAAGGTTTACTACCTGTAACTACAAAGAGTGGCATTGATATAATGTCTATAAACCTCCTCTTAGAGCATCCAACAGACCCAGTCGTATGGAGAGGTCCTGTTATCGCAGGAACAGTAAAACAATTTTGGAAAGATGTGATCTGGCAAGATGTCGATTACATGTTTGTTGATATGCCTCCTGGTACGGGAGATGTACCACTCACTGTATTTCAATCTCTACCATTAGACGGCATTATTATTGTTACTTCGCCTCAAGAATTAGTTTCAATGATTGTTGGAAAAGCTGTTAAAATGGCCAATATGCTTAATGTACCTATCATTGGGCTTATTGAAAACTACAGTTACTTTATTTGTCCAGACTGTGACAAGCAGCATAAGATATTCGGAGAAAGTCATATCGAAGAGACAGCTGCAAATTATGGACTACAAGTTCTAGCTAAACTTCCAATAGATCCAGCTATTGCTAAAGCTTGCGACTCTGGAAGAGTTGAAGATATCAATACGGAGATCATAGAACAAGTTGTTGAAAAGTTATAAGGTATATTAGCAAAAAGCCCACCAGTAACATATAGTTGCTCGTGGGCTTTTTGTCTACTATTTTATTGCTAGAGTTAAAATTGTATTATCACAATCCTTATTATAACGTAAAAATCATTTAGATTCTATCTATAACAGAAAGAAATTTTCCTAGAAATTTGAACCATTCCATCCCCAATGCTCTACAAAGGCATAAGTAATATAGATATTACGAGGAGGAATTCCTAATTCTTTCTCATACAAATCACAGATTTTACTAGTTAATTTGCTTAAGGCATCATTGCTTGTAGAACCAAAGATTTTTACTTCTACAAAAGCACCTTTATCAAGTTTGTTGCCACCGAAATATAATGGATACCCATCATCAAATCCTACCATAAGAAAACTTTCACTTTTGCCAGGAATAGTAGAGATGATTTGACCTAAAGCAGCTTTAAGTGTTTCCTCCTTAGTTTCACTAATTTTACAAGTGATTTTAGAATTAATAAATGGCATATGTAATACCCCTTTCATATAACAAATTTAACGTACTATATCACTAAACCTACATATTATTATAAATATAGAGAAACCATCTATAAATTTTAGTTATTCATAGTGTTGAATGATGCGAAATCATATAGAGTGCGTAAATATACTATTCATGT
>JAZKZQ010000010.1:0-32602 GCA_045612745.1 Cellulosilyticum sp.
AGTTTATTTTTATTATTAAGAATATTTAATTATAAATAATTACTTTCTTTTAATATAAATATGTGGTATATTATGTATATAAACAGTTAAATATTTCCTTTATTTAGCTGTTTATATTATTCGCATTTTTATCCACATATAAAGTACATTTTTAAAGAATTATTATTCTAATCAGACAATTTATTATAGGAGAATTATAAAATGAAAGCTATTGTAGATCAAGACACATGTATCGGTTGTGCACTTTGCGTTTCAATGTGCGACAGCGTATTTAGTATGAATGATGAAGGCGTATCAGAAGCAATTTCTAGCGAATTTGATGCTAACCTTATTGACGATGTAACAGAAGCAAGAGATTGCTGCCCTGTAGATGCTATCTCAATTGAGGAATAAAAAAAAGCTATTAGTCTAATAAAGGCTAATAGCTTTTTTAAATTGTTTCTTAAAACGGGATATTTTTGTCTTCCTCAAACACACTCCAAATCACTTCGCTAAGTGTGTTTTTTTCTATAATTTGTAAGTTTTTAAGCTTTAAATCACGTTGCAAAGACTTTCTCGCAACATAAGCCTTCTTATATCCCATACGGTCTGCTTCACGAAGTCTAGCTTCTAAAGTTGGCACTTTCTTAAGTTCTCCCGTCAAACCTATATCTGCAATGAATATCGTACTACTAGGAATACTCTTACTTTTTTCAGAAGAAACAACACTCATAATAATAGCTAAATTGGTGGCTTGCTCTTTTAACTTGAGGCCGCCAGTTGTTTTTACAACTACATTTTTATCATAAAGTTGAATTTTACCACGCTGCTCTAAAATAGAAATAAGTGTATTAAGTTGCTCACGTCTTATATTTTCACTAATTCTTGATGGATAAGGTGTAAAAGATGTACTGACTAAACTTTCCACCTCTACAATAATAGGTCTAGTTCCTTCTCTCACAACTGTTAAAGCACAACCTGACACTTTATCATTATCATCTCTTTGTGTCATAAAATACTCAGACGGATTTTCTATAGGTTCCATTCCCTTTTCTGTCATAGCAAAGAATGCAGCTTCACCTGTAGAACCAAAACGATTTTTAGAAGCTATAATACTTCTTAATTCTTCTCCACTTTCTCCCTCTATAATAAGTACTGCATCAACTAAGTGCTCCAGTGCCCTTACCCCTGCAATTTCATCATCCTTTGTCATTTGACCAACAACTATAACAGCCCTTGGTTTTTTACCTCCTTTAGCCACTTGAAGAAGGGCATTAGCACATTCCATAGTTTGTACTGGGCTCCCCGGCCTTGAACTATATTCTTCCATGATAAAAGTCTGTATACTATCTACAATAATTAAATCAGCAACTACTCCCTCAATACCAGCTAACACATTGTTCATACTTACATCCGAATGAATCCATATATTAGGGTGAACTGTATCTAATATACGCTCCGCACGATTTTTAATTTGCCCTTCGCTTTCTTCTCCCGATGCATATAAAACATTAAGACCTTTATCCGCTACATCTTGTGCTACTTGCAATAGCAAGGTAGACTTCCCAGCCCCAGGCCTTGCTGTAATAATAGTCATAGAGTCTTTTACAATTCCTCCACCCATTACACGATTAAATTCACTAATACTTGTCACAATACGTTCAGATGTACTACCTGAAACATCTATTAACCGCTTTGTAGCAATATTTCCCTTAACACTTCTCGTACCCCCAACTTTTCTTGTTGGCTCTGGCTCTTGTTCAATAATTGTGTTCCATTCCTTACAACCATCACATCTTCCTTGCCATTTAGAATAAACCTGTCCACAACTTGTACATACATATATCTGTTTTGCTTTTGCCATTTCATAACCTTTCTTACTAATTTTTTATACAAATTTAAGCCTTTTTAGTATATACCAATCTTTGTTTTTTTCATACACTAACTTATGATGTATTTCTACACATAGCACAAAAGCTACCTAAAGATGTTTCTAGGTAGCTTTTATTAACTATTTAATTACTTTTTTTAAGAGTACTGATTGTGTTTCTCTGCTACAATCGACTAAAAAACTTACTTTTCCTGATAAATTAGATTTAACATTTCCAACTGTCATATCATCAATTATAAGCTTATATTCTGTGTTACTTTCTAGTTCTAAGGTAATCTGTGAACTACCATTCCCTTCTACACTAAAACTTACTTCTTGATCTGTAACTTTAAAATCATGAACAGTTGTGCCTGGTAATGATTCATATACAAGAGCACCATCTCTTTTAAGCTTAGTTACTTCAAAAAAGGTTTTTGCTTTATATAATCTACCTTCTACTTCAAAGTCTAATACTTTAGTTTTTTCTCTAAGCTCATAATTTCCGAAACTAAGTGCCCCATTTTCTTCTAACCTAATAATTTCATTTACAACAGCCATTGCTAAATCCTCCAATGTTTTCTCTCTATAATGTATATCATTTACTATATTATACATGATTCACTAAAAAAAGTATATATTTATGATATTTTTTAAACTTGTTTAGTGAATACACACAAGTCGTTTTCAAGATTTACAATTACTTTATCACCTTCACGTAAATTACCACTCAAAATTTCATCAGAAAGCTCATCTTCAACATAAGTTTGTATTGTTCTTCTAAGTGGTCTTGCACCATAAGCTTTATCATAACCTTTCTTAGCTAAGAAATCTAAAGTTTCCTCAGTAAGTTCAATCTGGATACCTACATTCTTACTAATACGTGTAATAAGTTTATTAATCATGACGTTTGCAATTGCCCTAATATTTTCACTTGTAAGTGGATGGAACACTATGGTTTCATCAATTCGATTTAAAAACTCAGGTTTGAATGTTCGCTTAACTTCTTCCATTACATTTTTTTTCATTTCTTCGTAAGATTTTTTTACATCTTCTTCTGAGATGAATCCTACACGTTTTGGTTCAATGATATTTCTTGCACCAATATTAGATGTCATTATAATGATAGTATTCTTAAAATCAATACGACGCCCTTTAGAATCTGTAATATGTCCATCATCTAAAATTTGTAAAAGAATATTGAACACATCACCATGTGCTTTCTCTATTTCATCAAATAAAATAACACTATATGGTTTTCTTCTCACTTTTTCTGTAAGCTGTCCACCTTCATCATATCCCACATACCCTGGCGGAGAACCTATCATCTTAGATACAGTATGTTTCTCCATATATTCAGACATATCTACACGAATCATAGCATTTTCATCACCAAACATAGCTTCTGCTAATGCTTTAGTGAGTTCAGTTTTACCTACTCCTGTTGGTCCTAAGAAAATAAATGAACCAATTGGCCTATTTGGATCTTTAAGCCCTACGCGTCCTCTTCTTACTGCTTTTGACACAGCTTTAATAGCTTCTTCTTGTCCAATAACACGTTCATGTAAAATATCTTCCATATTACGAAGACGTTCTGACTCTTCCTCTGCTAAACGTTTAACTGGAATATGGGTCCAACTACTTACTATATCCGCTATATCTTCTTCTGTTACAACTTGATTATTTTTAGTATGCTTTGTATCCCATTCTACTTTTGCACTTGCAATCTTTTCTTTAATTTCATTTTCTCTTGCTTTAATCTCTGCTGCTTTTTCATATTCCTCACTAATGATAGCTTCTTCTTTTTCTCTACCAAGTTTAGCAAGTTTTTCTTCAAGTTCCTTTACATTTGCTGGTGATGTATATGAGCGTAGTCTCACTTTAGAAGCAGCTTCATCAATAAGGTCAATCGCTTTATCAGGTAAATAACGGTCCGCTATATACCTACTTGAAAACTTTACAGCTGCTTTAAGTGCTTCTTCTGTAATTTGAACTTGATGATGCACTTCATATTTATCTTTAATCCCTTTTAAAATTTCTAATGTTTCTTCTTGTGTAGGTTCTTCTACTTGCACAGGTTGGAAACGTCTTTCGAGTGCTGCATCTTTTTCAATATGTTTACGATATTCATCTAATGTAGTTGCTCCTACAAGCTGAATCTCCCCTCTTGCTAATGAAGGTTTTAAAATATTCGAAGCATCCATAGCCCCTTCAGCTGCACCTGCACCTATGATTGTATGAAGTTCATCAATAAAAAGTATTACATCACCTACTGTTCTTACTTCTTCAAGAACTTTATTAATACGTTCTTCAAACTCACCACGATACTTCGTTCCCGAAATCATAGTTGATAAATCAAGTGATACAACACGTTTATCTTTTAATAAATCTGGAATATTGCCACTTACAATTTTTTGAGCTAGTCCTTCTACAACTGCTGTTTTACCAACTCCAGGTTCTCCTACAAGACATGGGTTATTTTTCGTTCTTCTTGAAAGAATTTGAATCACACGTTCAATCTCTGCTTCTCTTCCTATAATTGGATCAAACTTCTCATCCCTTGCAAGTTGTGTTAAATCCCTACTATATTTATCTAATGTTGGTGTAGTTGATTTTACTTTTTTATTTGCATCTTTTACTGTATTAAAATTCGCTTCAGTTTTTTGATTACCACCTGTTAGCACTTCCATTAACGAGCTTAATAATTTATTAGTATTTACGCCAAGAGCTTCTAATAATCTTACAGCGACACAGTTCTTTTCTCTTAACATGCTAATAAGCAAGTATTCTGTACCTATACCATCTGTTCCTAACTCTTTTGTAAATTGTGCACTCACCTCAAAAATTCTTTTTACTCTAGGGGTAAAATCTTTAGGAAGGGCAAGATTTACTATGCCCACTCCTATAACTTCTTTAATTTTACCCAAAATATCTTCTTCTACAATGCCACATCCTTCAAGAGCTCTTTTAGAAACTGAATTAGGAGAATGAATTAATCCTACTAATAAATGTTCTGTTCCTAAATATCCATGTCTAAATTCCGTCATGACCTGCTCTGCATATTCAATAGCAATTTGTGCTTGTGGTGTAAATTTAATTTCCATATCTGCTCATCTCCTATCCTAGAGGCCTCTTTTTCAAGCTATGTGAAATGCTATTCAAATTTATTGCCACAATGAATACAATATGCTGCATGAATGTTATTACCAGTATTGCAAACTGGACATACTTTCATAACTTTTACATTCTCCGTTTGTTGTGACTCCTCTGTAGCTGCTTTTTCTTGTGTTTCACTCCATTTTGATTTCACATCTTCTTTAAAAGTACTAAAGCTTGTTTTTTGAGTATTTACGATATCCTCTAATTTCTTTTCTGCTTCTTCTATATCTTTTACAATCTCTGTGATTTTTTCATAAATAGCACCTTGTGTTTCATCACTCTCACCAGTTGTATATGCTTTGTAATGACTTTCACCAAGTGTCTGATATAATTTTTTAAGTTCATTCTTTTTGGCAATTAACTCTGTTCTAATAGTAGCTTGATCAACTGATTTTTGTGTTTGATCAACTGCCTCTTTAATTGTTGTCTTTATACTATCTCCTAATTTACTAAAAATGTCTGCCATCTTTACTTACCTCCAATATTTTACTCTATTTTTAATCATAATATCTTTATGCTAGCCAATTTAAGTCTCTAATAAATATATGCACTTATCGCTTCTAACTAGTACTTATTGTGATAAAGATTAATTATATCTTTGAGCTTATATTCTAAGATATCCACAGGCCAAATCATTCTAATAACGATTAGTCTATAGTTATTATACTGAGTGAAGATAAATTTACTATTAAGATAATCTTATTATCTTTACTCTAATAATTTCTTTTCATTTTATCACACTTATTTGATATTTTAAACAAAAATACTAAGAATAATACACTATAAAAAAAAGAGACTTATACTAAGTCTCCTATACATTACTATGTATTTAGTGCAAAACTAACTTTAATCCCCTTGTCTACTTGAGCCATAAGCTCATCATCTAAATGACAAATTTTTTCTTTCAGTCTTTTCTTATCGATCGTTCTAATTTGCTCTAGGAGTATAACAGAATTCTTCACTAATTCATATTCTGCTGCATCAATTTCTACATGTGTAGGAAGCTTGGCTTTATTTATCTTCGAAGTGATTGCTGCACAAATTACAGTAGGACTAAATTTGTTACCCACATCATTTTGTACTACAAGTACAGGTCTGATGCCACCTTGCTCTGACCCAATAACAGGGCTTAAATCTGCATAAAAAATATCTCCACGTTTTACTTGCACTTTTCCTCACACTCCGCTATGCGATCGTAATAAGACTGAACCTCACTTTCTATCTGAAAATATAAATTAGAAAGGTCCAAGTTAATAGCCGCCATTTCTTTATAACCTTTTTTCATCGTATTAAATGCACACTCGTTATTAGGGATTTTCTCTTTATTTGTATCGGTATGCATGTGATGGGTATGACCCACCTTACAATCATTTTTGCTATAATCACTTCTTGACTTCGCCACTTTGCAAATCACTCCCCACTAACATCGTGATTTACTCCTAACTAGCTATTTTCATTTTTGCCATTTTCTTATCATTTTATACGATGTTATCAGATTTTTTATTTATACATAAATACGTGGAACGCGCTTCCCTATCATACACATGATTTCATAATTGATTGTACCAACAACTTCAGCTATCTCTTCTACAGGTATATTGTTTTCACCTTGCGTTCCAAAAACAACTACCTCATCCTCTACTTTTACATCTTTAATATGCGTTACATCTACCATAAATTGATCCATGCAAACATTGCCTACGATAGGTGCATATTGCCCTCTTATAAGTACTCTTCCTTTATTACTTAATCTTCTTGAATAGCCATCTGCATATCCAATTGGTATTGTTGCGATTTTGGTCTTTTGATGGGTATAATACTTTCTACCATAACCTACATAATTACCTTCTGGAAGTTCTTTTACATGTACCACTTGTGTTTTAAGTGTCATAGCTGGCCTAAGATCTAATACTTTCCCTTTTAAATAGCCAGATGGATAATAGCCATATAATATAATTCCGGGTCTTACTACATTAAGATCTGCATAGCCATGACACATAATCGCTGCACTATTAGCTGCATGTATTATGGGTAAATCTATACCTACTTCATGTAATTCCTTTAAAAAGCCTTCAAATATACTCCACTGCTCTTTTGTATAACTTATATCTTCTTCATCTGCAGTAGAAAAGTGTGTAAAGATTCCTTCCATATTAACATGAGGTAGTTTTGAAATTTTTTGTATCTCTTCAATACTTTGTGGGGAAGATAAAAACCCAATTCGCCCCATTCCTGTATCTACTTTTATATGAATATTAACTGTTTTATTCAGTTTTACTGCCTCATCTGATATAAACTTTGCCATTTCATACGAAAAAACAGTTTGTGTTAAATCATTTTTAATAAGGGTTTTAATGTCAGCTCTTGGTGTATAACCTAGTACAAGAATAGGAGATGTAATACCATGTTCTCTCAGTTCCTCTCCTTCTTTAGCAATAGCAACTGCAAAGCGGTTAACCCCCTCTTCTTGCAAAATACTTGCGATTTCTAAGGCACCATGACCATAGGCATCCGCTTTGATAATTGCCATTATTTCTGTATACTTAGGTATATGCTTCCTAATTTCTTTATAGTTATGTCTAATTGCAGAAACACTTACTTCTGCAACCACACGTGGTCTAAGAGATTCCATATTCTCCTCCTTGGTTCACTTCCACTTTTTCCTTAGTTATATTTAAAACTCTCAAATTCAATAAGTATAGATGCGCTACCATCAACACCTGTAATCTCCATTCTAACAGGTGCTTTAGTAACTTCATCAAACCACAACTTTTCACTCGTCATGTATTTGTAGTCTCCTGGAATCATTGTCTCAAAGCATATTGCCTTCTTACCATCTAATGTGGTTTCTTCCTTTGTAGCTGTGCTATCCTCTAGATAGTGCGCAATAAAACTTCCAAGAAGCACTTCATTCCTTGCCGCTAATACTTTACCTTTAAAGCTTGTTTTTGTGATAGGATTGTATTCTATCACTTCATCATTTTCATAACTTACTTGATAACCTTTAAGATGCTGTGGACTTTCGATGAGCATAGTATACGCACCGCCTAACTCTGCCTTTTGCCTCATTTTTATTACATTAGGTTGTGTATCTTTTAAAAACGTTATGGTAGCATCCACTTCATATGTCTTCACATTCTTCATAAGACTCTCCACATCCACTGATGAACTACTGCTGTCCTTTTGACATCCATAAAAAACAACTGATAGAAGTAATAAAAATATAAACAAAACAATCCTTTGTGCTCTCACATTGCTTCCCCCTACTATTTTATAAGTGTTGGAAGTAAGTCGCTTCTACCGATAATACCTACTAATTGATTCCTTTCATTAATAACAGGTATACGATTAATTCTCCTATTTAACATAATAGAGGCAATCTCACCTATTGTTGCATCTAAATGGACTGCATATACTGGTGATGACATTATATCACTTGCAGTAAGGTAATTCAAATTTCTGTACTTCTGCTTATGTTGTATTTCCCCATCTATAAATAATATACTCGCTACAAACTCTAGATATGATGAAATATTTAATCCCTTTTCTTTTGTAATGAGGTCTTTTTCTGTTACAATACCTACTAATTGTTTATTATGATCTACAACTGGCACACCACTCACATGGTTTTGCATCAATATACCTACTATTTCTTCTACTCTTTCTTCTTTTGATACAAAAATAACATGCTTTTTCATAATATCTCTAGCACGCATTTTTTCACCTCCTAGGTGAAGCTTCATTTCTCTAATGAAGCATCTATAACTTAGCCTTTTGGTTTTTTTAATATATCTAACTATTTCTATTTATTAGACGCAAAGTCTTCAATAACTAAATTTATACCCTCTTTATATATATCGCTAGGAAGCAAACTATATTCATTTTTCTTTTGCATAAGCAAATCTCCTGCTCTTGAGTGCATATAAACACCTAATTTTGCTGCCTCTACAGGCGGTATATTCTGTGACCATAAACCTATAATCATTCCTGTTAAAACATCACCACTTCCTCCCTTAGCCATTCCGCTATTACCACTTCTACTTATATATATGTTACCATTCTCATCTGCAATTACTGTTCTTTCTATTTTAAGAACTAAAATAACCTTATTTTTTTGTGCAAATTGTCTAGCAACTTCTATAGGCTGTTCTAAAATTTCTTGAATGGTTAAGCCTGTAAGTCTTGCCATTTCTCCTGGATGTGGTGTAAGAATTGTAGGTGCCATACGATTCTTAAGAATTTCTAACATATCCTTCAAATAATAAAGGCCATCTGCATCTATAATACAAGGCTTATCACTTTGAAGTACTGCCATAACTGCATTTTTAGTTGCCTCGCTTCTACCAAGCCCTGGCCCTATAGCAATATTTGTATATCTAGAAATAAGCTCTTTTATTTGTTCTACACCAGTTAAGGAAATATGTCCTTCCTCTGACTTTAATGGTACTGACATAACTTCTGTAAGTTTTATTTCCATAATATCATGAATATTTTCTGGTACTGCTACTGTGACAAGCCCACTTCCAACTCTTAGTGCACTTTCACTAGTCAAAACAGGTGCACCTGACATTCCTTGTTGCCCACCTATTATAATTATTTTGCCATAAGTTCCTTTATTACTTCTCGTAAATCGTTTAGGCATTATGCTTTTCATTTCTTCTTTTTCTAATGAAAACTGCTTAACTTCTGTCTCATTTATCAGTTCATCTGGAATACCAATTGGTACAAGCTTCAGATTCCCTACATAGTCGATAGCAGGATATAATACTAAACCGATTTTTAATGTAGCAAAAGTAATCGTCATATCTCCTTTTACAGCTATTCCTTTTACCCCTCCGGTTATCCCATCTATACCCGAAGGAATATCGACACAAATTTTAACTGCTGCTACCCTATTAATAATCGTTATAATTTCTGCAAATATCCCTTCTACATCTCTCGTTAACCCGGTACCAAAAATTGCATCAATGATGATATGTGCTTTTTTTAAATAAACCTCTCCCATCTCCATAGTCTCATTTGTCATATGAATCATATGGATGCCCATATTTTTTGCAATTTCATAATAAGTTTTTCCATCAGTAGTTAATTTTTCTGATGATGCTAACATTAATATTGTCACTTTACGTTTTGACCAACTTACAAGTTGCCTAGCTAGTGAAAGCCCATCTCCCCCATTATTACCCGGACCACATACTATAACAACTTCCTTCAGATTTTCATCTAATTGTTCTACTGCCTTAAACACTTGATAAGATGCTTGCTCCATAAGTAAAAGGCTAGGTATCCCATACCTAGCCGTAGCTAACTCATCTATTTTTCTCATTTGCATAGGTGTCATTAATTTCATCTTATTTTCCTCCTTCTGCTAAAGCATAGGCCACTGCATAAGTCTGACAATGTGAAATACTTACCTGTAATGCAGTTACACCTAGGCTTTGCCCTAGTACTTGTGCACCATTTAGGAGACAAACCGTAGGCCTCCCTAACTGGTCTGGTGTAATTTCTATATCTCTAGGCGAAAAACTTCTAAAACCTGTGCCTAATGCTTTACTCACTGCTTCTTTTGCTGCAAAAACTCCTGCTATAGTTTCCACCCTATTATTCTTACTTTCAAAATAAGCTATTTCATTAGTTGTAAAAATTTTACCAAAAAAAGATGTTGTTCTTGTGATAGCATTTTCAATGCGATTAATTTCTATAATATCTGTTCCTATTCCTAATATCATTTCTTCTTTGTATCCCATAATGTCTTATCAATAATCTCAATTTGTTGTTGTCCTACAATATTGTGTAAATAGTTATAAATATCCTTTAAAAATTTTTCACTTTGTTTTTTTTCATTGGTTTTCTTAAGCATTTCTTCTCGAAGCTCTTGTATCTCTGCTTCTAATCTAATTTCTTTTTCACGATGTATGTCTATATATTCATATCCTACCGCTACCATTTCTTCAATAAGTGCTTGATTTGTTGACTGTATGGTAGCCTCTATTTCTTCAAGTCTTTTTTCTATATCCTCTAGTCGGTTATTAACTTCTAGAATACTTTGATGTAACTTATTAAGTTCTTCTATCTTTTTATCTCCATCCCCACTCTCTACTTCTCCACTTACAGTTAAAACCTGCTTTAAGAAGTTCTGCTTTACTTTATTATACTCTTTATAGTCTGTATTTAAACGTGCTTGTTCCTTGAGAAGCTCCTGAAGCTGTTTCTCCTTTTCATCGATTACCTTACTCTTAATATGCTCTTTCACCGTATGCCAAAGAGGATCCACAAGTACTATGGGTAACTTTTTATTACCTAGGACTTCTGCAATATAACTCTTTTTAAGTTCAACTTGCTTATCTGATATTTTCATACTTTCTGTTACATCATTTTGTATAACTACTTTTCTATTTTTCTTTCTAAATCCGAACATATCTTGCCCCCTCTAATTACTGCTCTTTTTTAAACTTATATATTATATTATGATATTCTTTTAATATTGGCATGTAGTTTAACCACTAAATACTTTTTTCTTATAAATATGTCGGCATTAAAGATAATTTAGTTAATTACCTTTTAAACATAAAAAAATATCATAAAACTAGTTGTATAGTCTTATGATACTCTCCACTTCTTTACATTTATAAACTATTAGGCTTACGACCATGTTCTGCTTCATTTATTTTATATGCCAATGTCATCAAGTTTTGTGATAAATGAACGTTCTCTACTTGCACTGTATCAGGCAAGAATAAATCTACTGGTGAAAAATTCCATAATCCTTTAATTCCCCATTTTGCCAAATTTTCTGCCGTTTCTTTAACGCGTGTCTTTGGCATTGTTAAGATTGCAATTTCTACCCCATTTTCTTTAACAAATTCTTCCATCTTATCAATATCCATAACCTCTACCCCATTAATACTCATACCAATGAGTTTTGGATTAACATCAAAAAGGCCTATTGTCTTAAATCCGCGTTTGCTAAATGAACCCGAATTTGCAATAGCCTGCCCCAAATTACCTACTCCTACAATAATCATTTTATAATTTCGATGTAATCCTAGAATTTTACCAATTTCGGAATAAAGATATTCTACATTATAGCCATATCCTTGTTGACCGAAACCTCCAAAGTTGTTAAGATCTTGTCGAATTTGTGAGGCCGTTACATTCATTTTTTCGCTTAGTTCTCTAGATGAGATTTTAGTCACACCTTTTTGTAATAATTCGCCTAAATAACGGTAATAGCGTGGTAGACGTCTTACTACAGCCATAGAGATTTTTCTTTCTTCTGTCATGCTTTCAACTCCTCACTTCTCTTAATACATAATGATTTTAGTATACATTTAGGTTTTTTTTTTGTCAATGTAGTTTCTTAGTATGTTTACTTTCTTTTTGCATTTTTTTTTGCTAAAATTAAAAAAGAATTACTAAGGAGGCTAAACATGATTATCTCATGCAGTAATATACAAAAAACATTTATTGATCAAACTGTACTAAAAAATGTTAGTTTTCATATAGAAGATCATGAAAAGGTTGCTTTAATAGGAAATAATGGTGCTGGAAAAACTACACTCCTAAAAATCCTGACAAAAGAAATGGAGAGCGATGGGGGGACAATCGCTTGTAGTAAAGACTGTACAATCGGCTATTTAAAACAACATATGGAGCTAGACTCTAAACAAACTGTTTACGAAGAACTCCTTCATGTATTTGATGAGGTTATTGCTTTAGAACAAAAACTTCATGATATGGAAGCTGAAATTGCAAGAACTTCTTCATTAGACTTAATAGGAAGCTATGATGCACTACGTCTAGAATTTGAAAACAAAAAGGGTTATGAATATAAAAGCCTTGTAAAAGGTGTCCTAAAAGGATTAGGTTTCGATGAATCTGTTTATGAAAAACCTATTTCTATATTATCTGGTGGCCAAAAGAATCGTGTAGCATTAGGTAAACTTCTACTTCAAGAACCAACACTTCTTCTCCTCGATGAGCCCACTAACCATTTAGATATTGAAGCCATTGAATGGTTAGAAGGTTTCCTACGTAGCTATAAAGGCGCTGTTGTCATTATTTCTCATGACCGTTATTTCTTAGATAAAATTGTTACAAAGGTTATTCATTTAGAATTCGGTCAAGCTTTTGTCTATAATGGTAACTATAGTGATTATGTGATTAAAAGTGAGCAAGAATATGAAATTGCTATGAAACATTTTGAAAAACAACAAAGAGAAATTGCTAAACAACAAGCTGTTATTGCTAAACTAAAACAGTTTAATCGTGAAAAATCTCTTAAACGGGCACGAAGCCGTGAAAAGTTACTTGATAAAGTAGAAGTCATGGATATACCTATGATTGATAATAAACCCATGCAACTTGTACTGACACCACGTATCCCAAGTGGTAATGATGTATTAGATATTAAAGATGTGAGTAAAGCTTTTGAGGATACACCATTATTTAGCAATATAAATATGTCTATTAAAAAGGGAGATAAAGTAGCCTTAGTCGGCCCTAACGGCGTAGGTAAAACAACACTCTTCCGTATCATCTTAGAACAAATCCCTGCATCTTCAGGAACTGTTCGTTTGGGATCTAACGTTATGGTAGGTTACTACGATCAAGAACATTCTACACTAGATACAAGTAATACCATCATGGAAGAAATACAGACTTCTTTCCCTGAACTAAAAAATGGTGAAATCCGCAATATGCTTGCAGCATTCTTATTTACAAATGATGATGTCTTTAAACCGATCTCTGCTTTAAGCGGTGGGGAAAGAGGACGTGTAGCACTCGCTAAGATTATGCTTTCAAAAGCTAATTTCTTAATACTGGACGAACCGACTAACCACTTAGACATCTTATCAAAAGAAATACTTGAAAGTGCTATTTCAAATTATGAAGGAACTGTACTATATGTATCCCATGACCGTTACTTTATTAATCAAACAGCAAGTAAAGTAATCGAGATGAATCAAACAAATGCCCAAGAGTTCTTAGGTGACTACGATTATTATGTAGAAAAGAAAAAAGAAATATCTGTAGCACCTGTTAAATCATCTAGTAACACAGTAGCTAATGCATCTGTAGCTGCTGCCCCATCTAACAAAGATGACTGGCAAAAGCAAAAAGAAGAACAAACACGCATCCGTCGTATTCAAAACCAAATTGCAAAAGTAGAAACAACTATTCAAGAAGCTGAAGCAGAAATGGAAGACATTGATGCACAACTTTGCCTCGAAGAAGTTTATACAAATGCAGAAAAAAGTAAAGAATTACTTCAAAGAAAAAGTGAGTTAGAAGAACAAGTGGCACAGCTCTATGAGGACTGGGAATCACTTAGTAATGAGCTTTAACTAAAAATAGCACCTTAAGGTGCTATTTTTATTATCTAATAAAGTTTGTACGGTTATTCGTCTCACTTTGTGGCAGAGCAATACCCTTTTCCTTACCAGCTTCAATACATTTAAGGAGCCATGCCATGTTTCTACCTAGATTTCTCATAGTCTGTAAGCCTTCTGCATCTTGAAGGACATCTTCTGGTTTACTGCCATGTACCATATTCCAATAAGTCGAAGATACAAGAGGCATTTGAGCAAAAGTAAAGTATTTATTAATCACTTCCAAAGAAGCTGTTGTACCACCTCTTCTAGCACTTACAATAGCGGCTGCTGGTTTGTGTACAAAGTTAGCTTTCCCTGCATAAAAAACTCTATCTAAAAGGCTAATTAAACTACCATTAGGTGACGCATAGTAAACTGGGGAACCTACAATAAAACCATCAGCTTCCTTAGCTTTCTGAATGATTTCATTGGCCATATCATCATTAAATATACAGACACCTTTGCCTACACATTGACCACAGCCAATACACCCACGAATAGCATTCGTACCAATATGTAGGATTTCCGTTTCAATCCCACTTTCATTTAAAGGCTTTGTTACCTCTGTTAAGGCCGTATAAGTACAGCCATTTTTATGTGGACTTCCATTAATAAGTAATACTTTCATCTTCCCACCCCTTGTTATATTAAATTAACATCACTGCTATTTATATGATAGATTCCTATGATTTTAACACACATATTTTGTATTTATATTTAAAATGTTTTTAACCACTTTACGCAGTAGGCCTACTAAAACACAGTTTCCGCTACTACTGCAAAAAACTCTCTTAAGTAATATGTAGGAATTAAATATGGTAAGGTGTTAGCACCTATTCCACTTACGTCTTTCCCTAAATCTTTTGCAATCATCTTACTTCTTAAAACATGAAAACGATTAGTTACTACTATAACTGAAGCATCTTCCTTCTGGGCATCAATAATGTTAAATGAGTATTTTAAATTCTCACTCGTATCTGTGGATTGATCTTCTAAACACAAACGCGATTCATCTATGCCCTTCCCAACTAAATATCTTCTCATAGCCTCTGCTTCTGAAATATCTTCTCCAGCACCCTGTCCACCAGATAATACCGCTTTAGTATTTGGATTTTCTATTAAATACTCATAAGCTACATCTAAACGCGCCTTTAAAGTGAGGGATAAATTTTCTCCTCTTACCCTTGCACCTAATACAATTAGATAATCACTTTGTGCTGGTACATTAATACCCATACCATTTACTACAATAAAGCCTTCTACTATCATGAAGAAACTCACACAACCTATAAACAACCACTTAAACCATGCCCTTTTAAAGAAGAAATCATATCCCTTCTTAAAAGAAAGCACAATACTTATCATAATAATGCCTATCCATACTGGTTCCATCCCAGCCCCACCATCAACAATGATAATATTTGCCAAATTTAAAAGGGCAAATATCACTATCGTTCGAAATAACCAAACCATCTTATTCCTCCATATATCTAATTATATTTTATATTCTAAATATACAAATTTAAAAAGTCAATTAAATATACATTTATTCCCTTTACCATTCTTTTAAATTCTACATAAAATCCCATCATTATACTAAAAATAATATTTACTTTGTATAACCTCCATCTATTACTATACTAATATTCAGAAAGGAATTCTCTTATGTTTTTACCTCAACGTGTTATTTTTGAAAAAGGTGCTTTAGACTATCCTCTTGGCAAGAATCTATATCATCTATTTAAAGAAAAAGGTATCCTTGATATTACTGAAGTAGCTACTAATCGCATTAAAGCTCAAATTCCAGGAGAAAATCTCCATGACCAATATCGCCATGGTAAACAAACTTTAGTTGTAGGTGTGAAGAAAAGCCTTAAATTTCAATCCTGTAAACCTTCTGCTCATTATCAGCTCCCTTTAGTAAGTGGTTGTATGGGACAATGTGAATACTGCTATTTAAATACCCAGTTAGGGGATAAGCCTTTTATTCGTGTCCATGTCAATGTTGATGAAATACTAGAGCAAGCTGCTAAATATACTGCTGAACGTCTGCCTAGTATTACTATTTTTGAAGGGGCTGCTACTTCAGACCCAGTTCCTGTTGAACCCTATACACATTCTTTAGCCAAATGCATTACCTACTTTGGTAGTCAAGAACATAATCGCTTTCGTTTTGTAAGTAAATATAACGATATTGATAGTCTCATTGGCCTTCCCCATAATGGGCATACAGAAATTCGCTTTAGCTTAAACACACAACGTGTCATTGATAGCTATGAACATCTTACAGCTTCTGCTAAGCTACGTATTGCCGCTGCTAGTAAGCTTGCTGCTTCAGACTATCCTATCGGCTTCATCATTGCCCCTGTTTTTATTTATCCAAATTGGCAAGATGAATACTATGACTTGCTTTTAAACTTAAAGGCACAACTTCCATCTGAGCTTAAACATCCTATCATTTTCGAAGTTATTACCCATCGCTATACCTTAAGAGCCAAAAATCGGATTGAACAAATCTTTCCTGATACTAAGCTCCCTATGGTTGAAGAAGAGCGTCAATTCAAATATGGTCAATTTGGCTATGGCAAGTATATTTATCCTAAAGAACAAATGGCTGAAGTAAAAGAGTTCTTTAAAAAATCCCTAGAAGAACTCTTTTCACACAAAAATTTAAAATATATTATCTAAAATTGGTGCTTATACTAAAAAGAGATGCCTGCCAAATCATGAAAGATTATGCAAACATCTCTTTTATGTATTATATACTCACTATTTCCTGCTCATTTCTATTACTTTAATTAGTTTGTTGATACTTCAAGATTAGCTTTTTTGATCTTTCTATTTTCCCACATTCCCCATAAAATACTAGCAATACATATAGAAGAATAACAACCACTAATTAATCCAAAGAACATAGGAAGTGCAAATTCTCTAATAGAACTAATACCAAACATTAAAGAGGCAATTAAAATAACAAGAACACACATTCCTGTTGTAAGAGAAGCATTTATAGATCTTCCAAATGTCTGTGAAATACCTATATTAACTTGCTCGATAATACTTAATTTTGGTTTAGATTTTATGTTTTCACGTATTCTATCATAAAGTACAATGGTGTCATTAATAGAATAACCTATAATTGTTAGTATAACTGCTACAAAGGAATCATTTAATGGTATATCAAAAATAACAAAGGCAACAAGTACAACAAAGGCATCATGTATTAATGCTATGATTGATGTAATACCTGCTGATAAACCATTTAAAGCAGTAAAACGTACCCATACATAAATAACCATAAATACAATTGATAAAGCAATTGCTAACTCTGATCTTTGCAATGCCTTAGCACCTATGTAAGGTTGTACAACAAAGGTTTCTGCTAATTCAACCTTTGATTCTCCCACTTGCTGTCCAACTACTTTTGTGATTTCTTTTTGGTCTTCTGGTGTCATACCACCTGTTCCTGCAAGTGTTATTGTAATACGTTGTGAATCATCAATTTGATTTTTACTTATTTGAACTGTTACAGGTCTATCCATCATTTTCTCTATAGCTGCTTCAATACCTTCAGTAGATACTTCACCTTCAATAGCATAATTAAGTACAACGCCACCTGTAAACTGTGTATCTAGTTTTACACCTTTTGTAAACATACCACCTATACCAATAACTATAATTAATCCTGATATAATTGCAACAATCTTTTTATTTTCAAAAAATCTTATAGTCTTTGGCTCCTTACCTCTTCTGAAGGATTTTTCATTATAAATCTTATCATAGTTAATAATAGATAATAGTAATTTCTTAGATACACTTACACCTATAAATACATTTAAAATCATACCTACCAATAAGGTATAACCAAAACTTAACATTGAGCCTGAACCTAATATCATTAGAATAATAGCTACTATAGCTGTTGTAATATTACCATCTAAAACTGATGAAAAGGCATTTTCATATCCATTCTTGATAGCTACTCTTATTGATAAGCCTTTTCTAATTTCCTCACTAATTCTTTCAGAAATAATAATGTTAGCATCTACAGACATCCCTAGTGATAAAATAATACCCGCAATACCAGGTAATGTTAAAGTATACTGTGGTACTGATATAGCAAGTAATTGTAATGACATTTGTAAGGTTAAAGCTAAGCAAGCAATAAATCCTGGTAATCTATAATAGATGATCATGAATAAACATACTAATGCGAATGCTATAAGTCCAGCTATGACCATAATATTTAATGCATTATTTCCAAGTGTAGGACTAATTGTACTAAAATTAGTTGTTGCTAAAGAAAATGGCAATGCCCCTGCATTTATTTTTTCTGCTAAATCAGTTGCCTCTTCTAAGCCACCAATATTATTAATAACTGCTTGTCCACCTGATATTTTAGCCTGAACAACTGGTGCTTGTATGAACTGTTCGTCCATATAAATCCCCATAGGCTTGCCTACTAATTTGCCTGTAGCCTCTTCAAAAAGCTTAGTACCTTCTGCATCAAAACTTAACGCTACTTCATAGCCTCTATTGAGACCACTAGTATTCTCTACAGGCTTTGCACTTTTAACATTTTTTCCTTCTAATAAAATATTACCAGCATCATCTCTAAATGTTAACTTTGCCATTTCTCCCAGTTCTGCGATAGCATCTTCAGGATTAAAATTAGTTTCGCCTGATTTCCAAGGGAACTTAACAATAATATATCCACCATCTTTATCAATAGTTACTTCACGGTCTGTAATATTTTTCCCATCTAAACGTGTTTCTATAATACTTCTTGCTGCTTCTAGTTCACTTACTGTCGCTTTTCGCTCTAGGTCTTGTGGTTCGAATACTGCTTCTACACCACCCCTGATATCAATCCCAAAACGCATCTCCATGGCACCTTTAACTTTATCACCTATTCCAAAAACTGCCACAGTAGCAACAGCTATGATGACACAGAGCAATATAGCAAATATATTCTTATTAGATTTCATAATATACCTCTTTTCCTATTATATATTTTATAAATTGAGTAAATTATATTTAAGTGCCTTCTCCCCATCCAATTTATGAATATATATAATAGCTATAAGATAATTAATAAATTTATCTCTTAAAATTAATATGTAAACATACCATGCAGTACTTAATGCTACTAAGCTTTCACATAAATAATAAAATAATAGCATCTTCTTTTTAAAACTTCCATTAAACCTATGTTGCTCTGGTCTTTCATCTATCATTGTTTGACTATGATGACCTTGTATACTCATAGTATTTACATCACACATCCCCCTTGTCAGCTGTGCAAGTTGATCTTTAGATGATGTATCTGTTTGTCCTGTTTGTACACTATTTTCCTGCACATTGTGGCTACACCCTAAGCTACACCCCACTAACAACATAAATATAAATGTAATGATTCTTATCATACGTCTATACTTATTACTTTTCCACACAGATACTCACCTCTTTTCTTAAAAATAAAAAATCTAACGTTAACTCTATCATAGTTAATTCGTCAGATTTTTTCAATATATTTATTTTTTTAAGTTTTATAAATCATCAATCAAAGTTGAAGCCTTAGCATAAGCACTTGATTTGGCTTCAAAGAAGTCAGTTTTTATCCCATTGGCATCACTATATTCAGATACCCACTTCATACTTTCTGGTTCTTTTTCATACCCTTCATAAAGCACCCCAAAGCCTAAGTTATCTGAACGCAAGTTGCCAAGATATTTAATATATGCTGCTACCATCTCTTTATTAAGCCCTTCGATATGATCACCTATGACATAATGTCCCCATGCAATTTCGGCTTCTACACCTTGGCGTAGCATATCTTTAAAAACCGCAATATTTTCTTCCGTGAAAAGTTCTGGTTCTTCTTTTTTCATCTCTAAAATCAAAGACCTAAATAACCAAAGGTGGGTATTCTCATCTCTATTAATATAACGAATTTCTTGTACGGAACCTGGCATCTTACCATTACGTGCCAGATTATAGAAGAACATAAATCCTGAATAAAAATAAATTCCTTCTAAAATATAGTTAGCAATCATTGTTTTCAAAAGATAAAACGGACTTTGATTAGCTTGGAACTCATTATATAAATCTCCAATAAATTTGTTACGTGCTAGTAAATGTTCATCATCTTTCCACTGGTATAAAATCTCATTTCGCTCTAGTGGTGAACATATTGTATCTAACATATAGCCATAACTTTGAGAATGTACAGCTTCTTGGAAAGCTTGAATAGAAAGACATAGATTCACTTCATTAGCTGTAATATACTGGGCAATATTAGGTAAATTAGCAGTCTGCACACTGTCTAAGAAAATTAGAAAGGATAATGTTTTATTATAAGCTGTACGTTCTGCTTCTCCTAACTCACGATAATCCTTTACATCCTGTGTTAAGTTAATTTCTTCTGGAATCCAAAAGTTATTCATCCCTTGACGATACCATTTACTCACCCAAGTATACTTCATATTGTTGAAGTCATTAAGGTTCGTTGTATTACCATTAATCAGTCTTCGTTTAGAAACCTCAATATCCCCATTTTCATTAAACAGCAATTTCTTAACTAACTTTTCCATACTTCTCCTCCTCTTAAGCTGAACATGAATCACATTCTTCTATTTCTAATGATTGGCTTCTTATATAATAAATTGTTTTTACCCCTTCTTCCCAAGCTAAAAGATAAAGGTCTAATAGTTTACGCATAGAGAAGTTTGGTGTGATATATAAATTAAGAGATTGGGCTTGGTCTATATGACGTTGTCTAATAGCAGCTGCTTTCACAAGCCAAGTTTGATCCATGTAATGGGCATTTTTATACAGCCATACAGTTTGTGCATTTAAATCTGGTGCCACACGTGGAATAAGTGCACCTTTTTTCTCTTCGATATAGTATTTTTTCATAATTGGGTCAATCGACGCTGTGGTTCCTGAAATAATAGAGGTTGAACTTGTTGGTGCAATAGCTAATAAATAACCATTTCGCATCCCCTGCTGTGCTACCTCTATTTTTAAGTTTGTCCACATTTCGCTATCATAATGGCGTTTTTCAAAATAAGCACCAGTTTCCCAATCACTACCTTTAAAATGACTATATGCTCCTTTTTCTACTGCAATGCTACTACTTGCTTTAATCGCATAGAAATTGATTTTTTCAAATAAATTTTCAACATAGTCAAGGTGTTCTTGTGACTCAAAAGGAATATCTTTTTTGGCTAATAAATGATGATATCCACTTGCACCAAGTCCAATAGGTCTATACTCTCTATTAGTAACTCTTGCATATTCTAATGGATAAAAGTTAAGGTCAATCACATTATCTAAGGCCCTTGTAATCGTATAAACCACTTCTTCAAGCTCTTCCTCTTCAATATTAGGTAATGTAAGAGAAGCTAAATTACATACTACAAAGTCACCTGCCTCCATACTTTCCACAATGACAGTCTGACCATCTATTTCTTTAACTTCTTTTTTAATCCCTTTAATTTCACTCATATTTTGTGCAATTTCTGTACAAAGGTTAGAACAGTAAATCATGCCTTCATGACCATTTGGATTCATTTTGTTAACAGTATCACGGTTAAAGGTAAATGGTGCCCCTGTTTCTACAGATGATTTTAAAATAAGGCGAATAAGGTCTTTAATCTTAACAGTACGTTTACTAATGCGTTCATTTGCCACACATTCTAAGTAACGTTTTTCCCATTCTTCACCATAACAATCCTCTAAAGCATATCCCATTTTAGTTTGAATCTCATGCGGGCACATTAAATGCCAATCCCCTTCAATATCTTCCTTGGCTGTTTTCCAAAATAAATCAGGATAGCATACACCCGTGAACACATCATGGGCTTTCATACGGTCATCCCCATTATTCGTTCTAAGTTGTAAAAACTCTGGTAAATCCTTATGCCATACATCTAAATAGCAGGCTACTGCCCCTTGTCTCACACCTAATTGATCAACTGCTGTAGCTGTATCATTAGCTAGTTTAATCCAACGAATCACACCACCTGCTGCGCCTTCAAAACCTCGAATACTACTACCATTAGCACGTATCTTCCCAAAGTAAAGCCCCATACCACCGCCAAACTTAGACACTTGTGCAAAGTTTGTAATACTTCTATAAATACCCTCTAAACTATCTGGTACTGTATCAATAAAACAAGAAGAAAGCTGATAATAAGGTTTACGTGCATTTGACATAGTAGGCGTTGCCACCGTCACCTTAAGCTGACTTAATAAATCATAAAAAGCTTTTGCCCATCTTACCTTCTCTCTTTCTTTTACAGCCAAATGCATAGCAATTCCCATAAACATCTCTTGGGGTGTCTCTAATAAATCATGACTATGACTTCTAATCACATAACGATTTAAAAGTAAGTCAAGTCCACTATAATTCAGCAAATTTGTACGTTCTTCTTTCATATACATTGCTAAATCATTAACTTCTTCTTCACTATAGTTTTCTAAAATATATTCACCATAAAGCCCTTCTCTTGTTAAATAACAAAGCTTTTCATAAAAATTTGTTATCCCGTTTTTTCCCATATATTCACTAATTTCAGTCTTTGCTTTACACATCAATAATCTAGAAGCAATAAATTCCCATTTAGGTGCTTCCTTTGTAATAAGCTCTACTGCTGCTTTAATAAGTGTATTTATTCTTTCTGTTCTACCCATACCTTCCTTATATAGAAGTTTTACTCTAATATACAGCTTTTCTAAGCTATAAGCCTCTTCTATATATTTCTCTTGTATTTGTGCCAGCGTCTCTTTAATCATATTATCTAACATTAATTCATCGAATAGTTTTATATCAAATTGACTCATTACTTTCGCTTCCTTTCTTTTTATTTCATGTATTGCTTCTTACATTTCAAATAATTATAACTTTTACTCCTCCATCTACCTCTTTTTTAATACAATATATGGTATATGTATTTTTATCGAGTACTATATATAACCCTCTTCTTAATAACCTACCACTTTTAATCAAGCAAATCAATTAACTATTTTTTTCTCTAATTTCTACTATTCTATTTATTAACATTCACACATGACCGATAATCATTTTCCAATAGTATTCATTAAATTTATCACTATATTTACACATTTATTTTATATTTCTTCTTATTTTATGCCAAATTTTCCATTTTCACTCTCATTTTTCACAGGATAACAAATAAGTTAAACTTCTATTTATCTATAAATTATATTTTTGTCTATTATTTTATATTTTTTCTATGCATATTTCACGAATCCACTTTTTATATTGATAATGACTTTCATTAATTTATGATTTGTGCTATTATAATCACATAATAAGCTTATTATTAAGAACAGGAGGACAATATGGCAAAAATGATGGGTCCACGTTTTAAGATGTGTCGAAGCCTTGGATTAAACGTAGTAGGACATCCTAAAGCAATGGACAGAGCAACAAACACAACAAGTAGGGACAGTAAAAAACTCTCTGATTATGGTACTCAACTACTTGAAAAACAAAGATTAAGAGCCTATTACGGGGTATTAGAAAAACAATTTGCTAAATACGTAAACAAGGCATTAAAAGCAGGCTCAAACCCTGGTCCAATTTTCTTATCAGCTCTTGAAACAAGATTTGATAATATGGTTTATAGAATGGGCTTTGCACGTTCTATTCGCCAAGCAAGACAAATGGTTAACCATGGTCATTTCCTTATTAATGGCAAGAAAGTTGATAGACCTTCTTATGCTATTAAAGTAGGAGATGTGATTTCACTCAAAGAAAAATCTCAGGATTTACAAATTTTCAAAGACAACATGGAAATCGCAACTGATTTCCCATACCTCGAAGTAGATCGCGAGCAGCTAAAAGGTACACTTAGTAGGATGCCTCAACGTGATGAGCTTCCTATTGAGATTAACGAACAACTTATCATTGAATACTATTCTCGATAATTGTAAAACTATTAAAACCAATATATCTAAATAGTGGCATTGCCACAGCATTTGGAGAAAATAGCCTTAGAACCACTATTTTCTTCTACGTTTAAATCTAGCCAAAGGCTATGGACTTAGAACCTCCATAGCCTTTTTACTTTACAAAAAAAGAAAGCATCCTAAAATGCTTTCTTTTTAAACTTTATTTACCTACGAACATTTGTACCCACTCATTGCCATTTGCTTCATAACCAATACCAATATGTGTATACTTTGCATTTAAAATATTAGCTCTATGTCCTGGACTATTCATCCAACTATTAACTACTTCTTGTGGTGTTGTTTGTCCTTTTGCAATATTTTCTCCAGCTGATTTATATGAAATACCATATTGTTTTAACATATCAAATGGTGAACCATAAGTTGGACTAGTATGATCAAAATAGTTATTTCTATACA
This sequence comes from Cellulosilyticum sp., assembly GCA_045612745.1. Classification (GTDB taxonomy): domain Bacteria; phylum Bacillota; class Clostridia; order Lachnospirales; family Cellulosilyticaceae; genus Cellulosilyticum. Next base: position 24,778 of record JAZKZQ010000010.1, read on the forward strand.
TATCAGTTGCCTTAGCCCTTGCTACTTGTCTAATACTTTCATCCATTTGAAGTGGATTTAAGCCTTGTTTTGTACGTTCCACATTAACAAGTCTTAAAACTTCATTCTCAAAAGCTGTTTGATTTGAAACATTTTCTGATGGTGTTTGTGTGTTATCTATATTTGGTGTATTTGTACTTGGTGTGTTTGTACTTGGTGTATTTGTACTTGGTGTGTTTGTACTTGGTGTGTTTGTACTTGGTGTATTTGTACTTGGTGTATTTGTACTTGGTGTATTTGTACTTGGTGTATTTGTACTTGGTGTGTTTGTACTTGGACAATTTGTATTTGAGCAATTTGGCTTAATTGGTTTTATTGTAACTGTTATATGTGAATTACAGTTTGTTCCTGTATAACTAGGTGATGAACAACTATTTTGTATACATTTTGCATTTGTTCCTGTTGTAGTTGTTATTTGTTGTGCATAAATATTAGATACTGCACCTGAACTCATTGCAACGCCTGTTACTACAAGTAACATTCCTGATTTTGATAATACCTTATTAAATAATTTGTTATTTTTCATTTTCATGTCTCCTCTTATCGTCTTATTTCTCAATTTGGATTCATTACTTCTACACGCATTATATTACATATTTGTAACAGCTGTGTAATAAATCTGTAATATTTATTATACATGTTTTTTTTTATTAATCAACCTTTTAAGGCCTTCCATTTTATAGTAGATCATAATTTATTACATTTTTATTATGCTTTAAATAAAGAATTAATCTTTCACAATTACCTTGACTCAAACATTTGTTCGTACTTATAATAAGATTATTATAGTTCATGACTCGCCCAAACTTATAACTGTAAAATCTATAATAAAAATTTACATATAATATTTATATATAGGAGTAAAACCACATGGAACGTATCATTTTACACTGTGATCTTAATAATTTCTTTGCCTCTGTAGAATGTCTTTTAAATCCACAATTAAAAACAGTACCTATGGTTGTAGGGGGTAGTGAAGCCCAACGTCATGGTGTTGTTCTTGCTAAAAATGAACTTGCTAAAAAATATGGTATTATAACGGGTGAATCTCTATGGGCAGCTAGACAAAAATGCCCCGAGCTTGTTACAGCATCTCCTCATCATGATATTTATGTTCACTACTCTAAACTTGCTCGTGAAATTTATAGTCGCTTTACAGATCTTGTAGAGCCTTTTGGTATTGATGAATGTTGGCTAGACATTACAGGGAGTACTACCTTATTTGGCTCCGCCTCACATATTGCAGAAACTTTGCGTCAAACTATGAAAGAAGAGCTAGGTCTTACCATCTCCATTGGTGTAAGTTTTAACAAAATATTTGCAAAGTTAGGTAGTGACCTAAAGAAACCTGATGCCATTACCTATATTCCTTTATCTGATTTTAAAAAAATCATTTGGCCGCTTCCTGTGTCAGATATTTTAGGTGCTGGTAAAGCTACTACAAGAAAATTAAATCTCTATAATATTCGTACCATCGGTGATTTAGCCCATACACCCCCTCAGCTTCTTAAACAACTTTTAGGTGAAAATGGCTTACAACTTTGGACCTATGCTAATGGTCTTGATAATTCCCCAGTACATCATTTAAATAGCAAAGAACCCATTAAAAGTATTGGTAACAGCATTACTCTAGCCCATGACCTTTCTTCTACTAAAGAAGTAAATCATATTTTTATGCAATTAGCAGAGAAAATTAGTAGTCGTCTCCGTCACCAAGAATTCTTAACTGAAACTGTCCAAATCTGGGTTAAAGATGCTGCTTTTAATGCTAAACAGTACCAAAAACCTCTAGCCTTTCCAAGCTGCACAGCTAAAGATTTAGCAGTAGCTAGTATAGAACTCTTTGAAACACATTGTAATTTTAGAACACCCATAAGGGCACTGGGTATTCGTACACTTAATCTTATACATCGCAGCGAACCTGCACAGCTCAGTTTATTTGAAATGGGTACAACTAGCCGTAAAGTAGCAGAGTTAGAAAATTCTCTAGACATTTTAAAAAACAAATACGGTCAGAATATCATCCAAAAAGGAAGCAACCTACTTAAGTAACAAGCAGACTGCTTCCTTTTTTCCATTATCTTTTGAAACTAATTATATATTACAACTATATCCTCTTCTAAGAGCCTTGTTTTTCCACGTGGGATAATATTTTCTTGCCCCCGCTTAACTAGTGCTATTAATACATTACCTGGTAACTTTAATTCTTCTATACATTTACCACACCATTTATGATTCTTATCTATAGAAATTTCTCTCAAGTTAATATCTTCATGTGAATCATATTCTGATATGCTAAGTATTACACTATCATTTGCTTTAATTACCGTATCCCCTTTAGGTATAATGTTTTCCCCATCTCGCTTAATCATTAACGCCAATGAGTCATTTGGAATACTTGCTTCTTGCAAGGTCTTATTTTCCCATCTATGCCCTTCTGGTACAAACACACGCATTAATGTAATTGATGACTTTTCTTGATAATCATTAAATGTTTTTCTTACATCATCATCATCTACCATATCAAGTTTCTTTGCTATAAACGGTAATAATGAACCTTGAAACGCTACTGATAATAGTGCAATCATAAAGACAATATGATATAAATCACTTTCTATATGAATGCCACTTGCAATAGCCATAATAGCAAATACAATAGAAGCTGCCCCTCGTAAACCTGCCCATGATACCAATAAACATTGATTTATAGATGCCTTAAATGGTTTTAATATACAAAAAACAGCTATTGGTCTAGCAATGAAGGTTAAAAATAACGCAATTAAAACAGCTGGAATAATAATGGTAGGTATTTGATGTGGAAATGCCAAAAGACCTAATAAAAAGAATATGCCTATCTGAGCAAGGCCAGTTAAACCATCAAAGAAGTGTACTAAAATAATTTTGTTCTTTATCGTGCAATTTCCTAAAATAATTCCTGTTAAATAAACACTTAAGTAACCATTTCCCCCAATGGTACTAGCGATACCATATGAAGCTAATGCTAAGGCAATAATATAAATCGTCTCTACCCCTTCTGCAACAATCTTTAATTTTTTAAGTATAAGTCCCCCAAATACAGCAATTAATACACCCGTTACTATACCATATACAATCTGTGCAAAGAGCATATATCCTATCTGGCTTACTTTCCATGTACCACCCATGAACATTAATGCAATCATTGTAAGCATATATGACATAGGGTCATTACTTCCACTTTCAAGTTCTAATAGTGATGATGTCCCATCCTTTAAACTAAGGTTCTTTGACTTTAAGATAGAAAATACAGATGCTGCATCTGTTGAACTAATTACTGCTCCAATGAGAAAACTCTCCACTAATTCAAATCCTAAAATATAGTGACAAAACCCACAGGTAAGCATGGCAGTCATAAATACCCCTAAAGTTGATAAGATAACAGCTTTACTACTTACTACTTTAGCTGTTTTCCATTTTGTACCAAAACCTCCATAAAACATAATAAATATCAAGGCTATTTCACAAAATTTTTCTGTAATTGCATAATCCTCAAATGATATTTTGAAGATTCCATCACTACCAAATATCATACCTAGTGTCATAAATAATAATAATACTGGCATTCCTAACTTATCAGAAAATCGGTTTGCAATGACACATGATAAAAGAATTCCTGCCCATAAGAGTATCACCCTCATCCCTCCTTCTAAATTTGTTCTCTAATATAATTATAAATTAATTGTTTCAATGATGCCATATTTTTAATCTATTCTATATTTTGCATAACTAGTAATATATAATTTCATAACTTAAATGATTAATATATTCAATAAATCCTTAATAAAAGGGGTTACTAGCTCCTTTCTAAGCAGTAACCTCTTTTATCATTCATTATTTATTATACCTTAACTACTTTGCCACATTTCCTACCACATTAATGGCATCCCATGTACGTGCAAATGGTGGTGCATAACATAAATCTAACATTCCTAATTGCATTGTCGTCATCTTAGCATAAATAGCTGTAGCTAATACATTTGTTCTTTGTACAGCATCTTTTTTACCTACAATCTGCCCACCTAAAAGTACTTTGGAATTTGCATCATAGATAAGTTTAATAGCAATAGCCTCTTGCCCTGGATAATAATCTGTTTGATTTTTATCTACGATACAAACTGTTTTATAATCTAAGTTCATACGCTTAGCTTCTTCTTCAGAAAGTCCTGTTCTTCCAGCTTCAATGTCCATTACTTTAATACAACTTGAACCTAATGTTCCCTCAAAGACCATATTTTTACCACCTAAATTTTCACCTACAATACGGCCTAATTTATTAGCACTTGTTGCAAGTGGAATATATGCTGGCTCTTCTTTTAGTAAATGTGGTACTGTAGCACAATCACCTGCTGCATAAATATTAGGAATTGAAGTCTTCCCTTCATGGTCTACTATAATGGCACCGTTTCCTAACATTTCAATACCAGTGTCTTTCAAGAAGGCTGTACTAGGTCTTACACCTGTTGCTAAAATTACAAGATCTACTTGAACTTCTTCTTTATCCGTAACAATGTGTGTTACCTTTTTCTCACCTTTTAAAGCTACTACTTTTGTATTTGTATGTAGTGCCACATGATGTGTTTTTAATTCCTCTTCTAAATATACTGTAATCTCTTCATCAAATACTTCTTTTAAAACACGCTCCTCAAGTTGGAATACAGCTACTTCTTTACCACATTTTTTAGCTGCCTCTACAGCTTCAAGTCCAATAAAACCTGCACCAATGATTCCTACTGTTTTAATTTCTTGTTGTTGAAGTTTTTGTTTTAAAATATGACCATCTTCTAAGGAACGCATTGTATGTACATTATCAAGATTTAAGTTTTGAATTGGTGGTACAATGGCACTGGCTCCAGTTGCAATCATCATCTTATCATAAGCATCTTCAAAAATTTCACCTGTCACTAAGTTTTTTACTTTAACGGTTTGTGCTTTTACATCTACATCTATTACTTCATGCTCAGTTTGGACATTAATGCCTGATGCTCTAAACTGTTCTGGCGTTCTTACAATCATTTGATCTGGATTGTCAAAGAATCCTCCTACATAATAAGGAAGGCCACATGCCCCAAATGACACATAACTTTGCTTTTCATATACTGTAATCTCTGCTTCTTTGTCTAATCTTCTAAGTTTGGCAGCCGCACTCATACCTGCTGCAATACCACCTACTATAATAATTTTCATTTTAAAATCCTCTTTCATGTATATATAGAGTATTAACTAAATAATAATTATTATTATGTATCCTTTTTTTACTTTTAGCAACTATATTTTTCCACTTTATATATTAAAACTTATCTACAAAGATTATGCCTTTATTACTAACCACACTAAAACCTAAAGTCCTAATCTTTTTAACTATCATCTATCTCTATTTCTAACAAGAATTTTCCACTTACAACAACTCTCGTTTTATCCTCATTATTTAATATATCTTTATTATTAATAATTCTCCATAATAAGGCGAGTATTATATGATCCTCATTATTAATCCATTTTATATTTTTTAATTTTCCATCTTAATTTCATTTGCTACTACAACCATACTTCCTGTTACTTGTTCAACTCCATCTATACTTTGTATCTGATTAAAATTATTAAGAGTAATTACCTTATAATCATCTTAAATATAATGATCTATTCTCTTGCCTTTTTAGTTTCTCTGCATAACTTATTTGGTCTAATACAAGCGAAAGTGCTACATCTTCAAACACCGTATAAGTAGGCTCTAAAAAACTTTAAAAAATAAAATCACATATTTTATTTCCAAATAAATTCTCTTTCTTCTATTATATGTAAATTATTTTATTCACCTACTTATATTTAACTTCTATATGTGTACTATTATATTGTATTACTCTCTAACGGGCTCTCTTTTACCCTTTTTTGTGGAAATAGATAACGTCTTTGTTCCTCAGATAGATATAAGTAATTTACCAAACATAACTCTATAACTTCTTTATATAATTTACAGTTATTCATATACGGCTCATTTGTTTTTCCATTCATTTCATAATTTTCATAAGGGCAGCCTCCCCCACAAATTACTTTTATCCAACACTCTCTACATCTTTCACTTGACTCTATTTGCATATTATGAAGAATTCTATCTAATTTTTCTTGTTCTATTTTATCAAGATTACCCACAGCAAATTCTGGGCATGATACAAATCTATGGCAAGGGTATATATTTTCATCTATATCTATACAAAGCATATGATTTCCCGCTCCACATCCTTTTTTCCTATATCCACCATAATGTATCCGCTCAAGAAATTTATATATTGTAGACATTGTAGATGCTTCCCTATATTTTTCTTCTTTGACTAATTTAAAAAAGTCTTGTACACATTCTTTGTAACTAGAAGCAAGCATTTCATAGTGTTTATCTTCTAACATATTTACAGAACCAGATAATTGAACATTACTAAACTCTAGTTTTCGTAAATGTTTGTGAGAATGTAAGATATTTAAACTATTCTTAGTTATAGTTCCTCTAGCTGATACTGCATACTCATGACGTAACTTTTCAGATTTTTCTATAATGGTATCATATACGCCCACGCCATTAGCATTATACCTATTGATATTTGTTGTTTCTTTATCTCCATCAATACTTAATGTGATTGAGAATTTATTTTTCATTAAATATTCACTTATTTCATCCGTTAAAAGTGTCCCATTAGTTGTAATACTAAATCCTACTTTTTTATTATTTAATTCTGCTACTTCTCTTGCATAGGTAACCAATCTTGTAATCAACTCAAATTGAATTAATGGTTCTCCCCCAAAAAAGCAAATATTAACTTCATCTGTTTTTGAATTTTTCATCAAAAAATCAATAGCCTTTTTACCAGTTTCAAATGACATATGACCTCTATTTGAATATTCGCCACCTTGTCCATAGCAGTAACTACATCTTAGATTACACTCTTGTACAATCATTAGCACAATGCCACTTACAGTATCATCTCTAATTAAGGTATTATTTAACTCATCTTGATTTTGACCTTCTTTTAAAATTTCTACTACCTTTTTCTCTATCAACTGCTCTAATAATTCCTCAAACTCTTGTAAAGAATAGTTTTCACCTTTTCTAATATTAAATAAGTCATTTTTAGTACCTTCTCTTTTTAATGCTAACTTTTCCATTATACTGTCTATCTCAAAAACACTAAATGTTTCCCCACAAATCATATAAGTTTTATCGCCTAAATGCAGAATTTTACAAGAATTAAATACTATCTTATCATCTTGGTTTACCTCTACCATAACTTTTCTCCTTAAGCTTTTATTAATAATAAAGATATTCAAAGGAACTTATATTAACGTTCCTTTGAATATCTTATGTATCATATTAGTACATACCTCTAATTATTTTACCATCTATCAAGTGCCACCGAACAATAGTCCCAGCCAAGACAATTGTCCCACCTAATACAAAGGTTCCCGTTATCCATGTAAACACAAGTTGTTACTATACTCACTTTATTTTTTGCTGCTTCATTAACTGATTTTAACATATTACTTTCCTCCTTCCTATGCATATAATATTTATTTAAACTTCATTTATCTATAGAGAAAACATCTATAAACTATATTTATTCATAAACATAAAAATGGTTTCTCCTAATGCTTTCACAGTGCTACAAAATAGAATCAGTAAAGCTACACAACTGTGAAAGTTATATGATGTCACATTCCTAAAAACTATGAATAACTAAAATTTATAAATGTGAAATCTATA
>JAZKZQ010000011.1:0-1885 GCA_045612745.1 Cellulosilyticum sp.
GTAGGCTTAATTAAGGGTGCAGACTTCTTCGTAGACGGTGCATCAAACGTAGCAAAAAGATTTAAAGTACCTTCACTTATCATCGGTTTAACAATCGTAGCTATGGGTACATCACTTCCAGAAACAGCAGTTTCTATTTCTGCATCTATTGCAGGTAGCAACTCACTCGCTATTAGTAACGTATCTGGTTCAAACCTTTTTAACTTATTAGTAGTAGTAGGTCTTTGCTGTATTATGCAGAAAGTAGAAGTAGATATGGATACTATTAAAAGAGATATCCCATATTCTATCCTTGCAGCAGTATTACTTGTTGGTTTAGGTATGTTAGGTGGAATGGAACTTGGAAGACTTGATGGTGTTAGTTTATTAGCATTCTTTGCATTCTTCTTATTCCTTATGATTAAATCAGCATTAAAAGCATCAGCAACTATGGAAGAGGAAGAAGTGACACAGACAGTAATCCTTTCTTTAGTTTCTATCGTTGGTGGTGCAGCAGCTATCGCTATTGGTGGTGACTGGGTAGTAGATTCTGCTTCAACTCTTGCTATGGCACTTGGTATGAGTGAAACTATGGTAGGTCTTACCATCGTTGCTGTAGGTACATCACTTCCAGAACTTGTTACTTCATTCGTTGCAGCTCGTAAGGGTGAAGTAGATATGGCGCTTGGTAATGCAATTGGTTCTAATATTTTCAATATTTTATTAGTACTTGGTGTTGCATCTGTAATTAGCCCTATTGGTTTTATGATGAGCAATGCAATTGATATTGCAGCAGTTATTGTAGCTACATTAGTTTGCTGGGCAGTTGCAGCAAAGAACAAAGCACTTGGTAAAGTAATGGGTGCTATCATGGTAGTTTCATACTTCGCATATATGGTATACGTAGTAATGCGTGAAACAGGTGCATTATAGGAGTAAGCTATGGCATTTGATTTAAACAAGGTAAAAGAAAGCTTAATTAGTGCAGGAAAAGAAGTAGAGACATTCGCAAAAGATGCCTCTGCTGTTGCAAAAATTAAAATAGATATCCATAACAAAGAAGTGTTTTTAGAAAAGCAATACGCGTTGCTTGGAAAAGCTTTCTATGAAGCACATAAAGACGAAGACGTAGAAGAAAAAGTTTATTTTCCTTCGATTGAAGAGGCTGTAGCAGAACTGGCTCGATTAAATAACGAATTGTTAGAGATGCAGGATTCTGTTGTATGCCCTGAGTGTGGCGAAAAACAGCCAAAAGACAAAGGATTTTGTGCGGATTGTGGAGCGTCTTTAAAATAAAATAAAGACAGGGAAACCTTGACGAAGTAAGGACTCATCTTCTATAATGAAGTGTGAGTCCTTTTTATTTTTAGGACAAAATATACCTATAACACGAAAGTGAGGATATAAAATGAACAAAGGGAAATATTATATTACCACAGCGATTGCTTATACATCAGGTAAACCACATATTGGCAATACCTATGAAATTATTTTAGCAGACGCTATTGCAAGATATAAAAGAGCAGAAGGCTATGATGTTTGGTTCCAGACAGGTACAGACGAACATGGACAGAAGATTCAGGAAAAGGCGGAAAGCTCAGGTATTACACCAAAGGCATATGTAGATGAAGTTGCAGGTGTTGTAAAAAACATCTGGGATTTAGTAGATTCTTCATACGACAGCTTTGTGCGTACAACAGATGACGATCACGAAGCTTGTGTAAAGAAAATCTTCAAAAAATTATATGACAAGGGTGATATTTACAAAGGTGCTTATGAAGGTATGTATTGTACACCTTGTGAATCATTCTGGACAGAGTCGCAGCTTGTAGATGGAAAATGTCCTGACTGCGGTCGTGATGTAAAACCAGCAAAAGAAGAAGCTTACTTCTTCAAAATGAGCAAG
>JAZKZQ010000012.1:0-6442 GCA_045612745.1 Cellulosilyticum sp.
ATAGTATAGCATAATCAAGTTAAAAAGTATGTTTCAAGCCTATGTAAAATAAAATGTTTTTAGTTAATTTTAAAAATATATATAATCACCGTATTATAGATTTCACATTTATAAATTTTAGTTATTCATAGTTTTTAGTAATGTGAAATCATTGAGAGAAACCACTTTATGTTTATGAATAAATCTAGTTTATAAATGGTTTCTCTATAAATTATAAAAAATTACTAAGTTTAATCTTATTTATTAAATAATTTATCATATAGGTTACCAAAATAAGGGAGAGAATTAGAAACAAAAAATATATTAATTAGGCTACTGATATATGGGATTATTGATGTAAGCTGTTATATAGTATATTTATTTGTAATATTTTATTTATAGGGAAGAATATTAACATTATTGTATATACTTGGCATAAGAAGACATAAATGGTATATTAATAAGGTAGTTATAAAGAACGATTAATTCACATCCAAATATAAGTGGATTAATCGTATTTTTTATAAAATTTAAATAAGTATTTATAAGAATTAAACAGTTTTATATTTAATAATAACAAAGTGAAATATTTATTCAGAGAAGATTAAGTACTAGGTAAAAGACATAGGAGGAAGTAAAATGTCAAAAGTAATATTGGTAGGAGAACCTATGGCATTATTTATTGCTGAAGAGCAAGGTGCATTAGATACAGTAACAAGATTTACAAGATCAGCAGCTGGTGCAGAAATGAATGTAGCAATTGGTCTAAAAAGACTTGAACATGAAGTATGCTATATTACTAAATTAGGAATGGATCCATTTGGAAAATACTTAATTAATTTCTTAAAAGGAGAAGGCATTGATACAAGTAAAATTTGTTTTGATGATCATTATCCAACTGCATTTCAATTGAAAGCAAAAACAGAAGAAGGTGATCCAGATGTAGCTTATTATCGTAATGGTTCTGCTGCATCTAATATTACAGTAGATGATGTAGATAGTATCGATATGAAAGGATTTGACCATTTCCATTTAACAGGAATTTTTCCAGCCATTTCAGACTCATCAAGAGCAACATTATTATACCTTATTGAAAAAGCAAAAAATAATGGATTATCAACATCGTTTGATCCTAATCTTAGACTAAGTCTTTGGAAAAATAAAGAGCAGATGATTGAAATAATTAATAAAATTGCTTTTAGATGTGATACTGTACTTCCAGGTATTGGAGAAGGAAGGATTTTAACAGGCCTTGAACATGAAAGTGAAATTGCTGATTTCTACTTAAATAAAGGTGTAAAAAATGTAGTAATTAAATTAGGGCCTAAAGGTGCTTATGTAAAAACACAAACAGAGGAAAAATACATTGATGGTTATCAAGTACAAAAGGTTATTGATACAGTAGGCGCAGGTGATGGTTTTGCAGTAGGTTTTCTAAGTGGACTTCTTGAAAAAGAACCTATAGAAAATTGTGTAGATAGAGCAAATGCTATCGGGGCAATCCAAGTAATGCATGCAAGTGATAATGAGGGACTTCCAACAAGAGAAGAATTATTTGCCTTCATGAAAAATAAGTAGTTTTTAATGATAGGATATAAACTTATTAGTTATAAATTAACCAGTATGATGTGTACTCGTATAAAGATATGCTATACGAAAATGGTGTGATTCTATATAGTAGAACGGTAGAAAGGTGAGCTTAATATAGGCTCACCTTTTTATATGATATGGGGATAGTTATTTAGAAATTAATATATTTTGAAAATATTGCGCAGATAGGATAAAGTAAGTTAAAGAAGATAAAAATAAACACATGTATAGGAGGAGAATAATGGACAAGATAATTTTAGGCTATCTGGTATTAATAAACATACTGGCATATATTACGATGTGGTCAGATAAAAAGCGTGCTATAAGGCATAAATATCGAATTTCAGAAAAAACACTTTTTACGTTAGCAATTATAGGTGGTTCATTAGGAAGCATTTTAGGTATGAACAAGTTTCGTCATAAGACAAAACATTGGTACTTTAAGTATGGTATGCCCTTAATATTTATTTTGCAACTGATTATAATAGGAAAACTTTTAATGGGGACAGTTCTTTAAAATTGATGTTTTGATGCATACAAAATATAAAGTAGTACATAATAATCCCAAGAGGTGATTACTATGCAAAACAATAATGGAAATTTTGAAAAGTATAAGAATCAGATAGAGGGATTTACACAAAAGATGATGGATGATGCTGAAGATTTAAGTTATAAAGCATTAGATGGAATGCAAGAATTGGGGCATAAGGCAATGGAGGGAACAGGGTATCTAAGTGCAAAAGCTGTAGAAGGTGCAAAAGCACTTAAAAAAGGGACTCAAAAAGTGATTAATAAAACAATTCAAGGTATGGAAAACTTAGAAGATAAGATGAAAAAATAAATAAAATATATTGATAAGAGCATAGTCATTTTAAGAGTGAAGTTATATAAAATGAGTATGCTCTTACTTTGTATAAGAATAATGCTAAGAGAGGATATAAGGAGGTATGTTGTTTTTATGAGAAGATATATAAGTGAGATGATAGGGACGTTTGTACTTGTATTATTTGGGTGTGGTAGTGTAGTAATTGATGGAGGGAATTTAGGCAACCTAGGAGTTGCAATTGCTTTTGGATTTTCTTTTATAGCAATGGCATATGCTATAGGAAATATTTCAGGATGCCATATTAATCCAGCAGTATCACTTGCAATGTATATGACTAATAAATTATCATTAAAAGATTTTTTTGCATATATAATATGTCAATTTATTGGTGGAATTTTAGCAAGTGGCGTATTAGTAGGTATTATTAATTTATCAACAGGACTCAGAAATATTTCAGAAATAGGATTAGGTCAGAATGGATATGGTATAGTTTCAGCAGTAGGTTTAGGGCTTTTGGGAGCCTTGATTGTAGAGTTTATTTTAACATTCGTGTATGTAATAGCATTATTAGGTGTATTAACTTATGATAGAACAAATCATTTGGGTGGGATTATTATTGGATTAACATTAGTAGCAGTATATATTGTAGGCATTCCACTTACAGGAGGAAGTGTTAATCCAGCACGTAGTTTAGCTCCAGCAGTTTATTTAGGAGGGATAGCATTAAGACAAGTATGGGTATTTATTATAGCACCATTCGCAGGAGCAGCAGTAGCAGCAGTATTTTGGAATTTTGTTACTAAGGAGTTAACTTTATAGAATAATAGGTGTTTAAGCTTAGTCGTAGTTTAAACACCTATTATTCTTATTAATATTTCTCAAGTACTTGTAGGTAAAAGCAATATTAGAGACCTGTCCCTAAGTATGTAAAAGTAATATTAGAGAAATGCCTGTGTTAGATAAGGCTAATGGTTTCATCAAGGCCGAGCATGATGTTCATATTTTGGACAGCAGCACCTGAAGCACCTTTTCCGAGGTTATCTAGTCGAGTGAAGAGCATAATTTGGTCATCATTACCGAATACAAAGATTTCAGCATTGTTTGTGTTATTACAGGCAATTGGATTAAAGAAGTTAGAATCTAGACATTGTGATGAATTAAATGGCATAACTTTTACAAAGTTTTGATTAGCATAGTAGTCACTTAAGAATTTGTGAATTTCTACAGGTGTTACTTTTTTGCTTAGAAGTCTTGTATGAAGCTGAATTACAACTTCTAGACCTTCGTAATAGTCGGCAATAATTGGAGAAAAGATAGGTGGGTGAGTGAGGCCAACTTTTTGTTGCATTTCTGGAATATGTTTATGATGAAGACCTAGTGCATAGTGACGTGGGGTATCATATGTAGGGAATAATGTAGCACGATCAGGATCTTCATATTCACTAATTGCAGATTTTCCAGCACCACTATACCCTGAAATACCATGAGCAGTTACTGGATAGTCTTTTGGAATAATGCCACAACTTACAAGTGGGTACATAGGAAGAATGAAGGCACTGGCATAACAGCCTGGGACAGCAGTACGCATAGAAGATGCAATTTCTTTACGAGCTGATGCACTAAGCTCTGGAATACCATAAATCCAAGAAGGATTTGTACGATGTGCCGTACTAGCATCAATTATTTTGGTGTGTGTATTAGTTGGTTCAATCATTGAGACAGCTTCAATTGAAGCTGCGTCAGGTAAGCATAAGAATACGATATCAGCAGAATTAATTAGTTCTTTTCTAGCATTATAGTCTTTTCTTTTATCTTCATCAATTTTTAAGATGTTAACATAAGGGTGATTAACTAAACGTTCATTTATTTTGAGACCAGTTGTTCCGGCTTGGCCATCCACGTAAATATTAAATTTTTTAGTAGACATAGTGCTCTCTCCTTTGAATAAAAATTTAGTAATTGTATATTTATACATTATAGTTTAAAAAGTTTAAACATTCAACTATAAAAAATTATTGTATATATAAAGATATTTTGCTTAAATTAATGTTATACTTAGGTATATAAAATAAGTAAAAGTAATATCTAATAAGGTACTTTTTAAGATAGGTTAAGGACAGGTCTAAGTTATCTTTAAAGAAGAAAATTAAACAATAGTTAACAAAGGGGAAATTTTATGTGAGATATTTTGAGGTACCAATTAATATAGTCACCAGTGGGAAAGTAGATAATGAAGTCATATTAACTGCTTACCTCTCTGATAAGATTATGTAGCAAGAAAAGGAGGACATGGCTTGTCCCTTGGAAATTATGTAGTGGATATTGAAAGACATTTTGAGGAAGAACATATATCTCATGAGTGGATTGAACATGCAGTGAGATTTATATTTGATAATAATTAGCAATTTAGGAGAGTAGTGAATGAAGTTAAAAAATATCTTTAATAGAATGGTAATAGTGGGGATTCTCATTTTACTTCAGTTAGGCCTATTAGTAATGGCGATTTGGAAGCTTAGTACATATTTTGTGTATTTTTATGGGATTTCTGTAGTACTAAGTGCTGTGGTATTACTACATTTAATCAATAAGGATCAAAATCCTTCTTATAAATTAGCATGGACAATACCAATATTACTTTTTCCTGTTTTTGGTGGTTTCTTTTATATTTTAGCAGGTAATACAAAAATGAATAAAAAACTAGCAAAAGGACTGAGTGAAATCTATGAACGATCAGTTCCTTTTTTACAGCAAAATCCAGGAATAATTGAGGATATACAAAAACAAGATAAAAATGTGGCCAACCAGGTTAAATATATTAAAGATTTTTCGTTATTTCCAATCTATAAGAATACAAGTAGCAAATATTTATCTTCAGGAGAAGAGTTTTATGAGAAACTATTAGAAGAGCTGAAAAAAGCTGAGCATTTTATTTTCATGGAATATTTTATTATACATGAGGGAGTTATGTGGGACTCTATATTAGATGTGTTAGAGGAAAAGGTAAAACAGGGTGTTGATGTTAGATTAATATATGATGATATAGGGTGTTTACAAACATTGCCATATAAGTATGAAGAAAAGCTACGAGCACTAGGAATTAAATGTATGGTTTTTAATAAATTAGCACCAGTCATATCACTAATTATGAACAACCGAGATCATAGAAAAATTACTGTAATTGATGGGCATACAGGATTTATGGGTGGTATTAATTTAGCAGATGAATACATTAATGAATATGAACGTTTTGGACA
Organism: Cellulosilyticum sp.; assembly: GCA_045612745.1. GTDB lineage: Bacteria > Bacillota > Clostridia > Lachnospirales > Cellulosilyticaceae > Cellulosilyticum. The sequence goes on from JAZKZQ010000012.1 coordinate 5,650, forward strand.
TTGGAAAGATGCTGCTATTATGTTAAAAGGGGATGCAGTATGGAATTTAACAATAATGTTTTTACAGATGTGGGAGTTTAATCATCATATAAAAGAAGATTATGAAATGTTTAAGCCACACAAATATCATCCTGAACCGTTTGAAAGTGATGGCTATGTCCAGCCTTATGGTGATACACCGTTAGATTATGAGACAGTAGGAGAAAATGTATATTTAAATATTTTGTATAAGGCTACAGATTATGTTTATATTAATACACCCTATTTAATAGTAGATAATGAAATGGTTACAGCGTTACAATTAGCGGCTAAAAGTGGTGTGGATGTAAGAATTGTGACACCGCATATTCCGGATAAATGGTATGTACATATATTAACACGGGCATATTATCTACCACTTATTGAGGCGGGTGTAAAAATTTATGAATATACCCCTGGTTTTATACATTCTAAGACATATGTATGTGATGATAAGATAGGTGTAATTGGTAGTATAAATATGGACTATAGAAGTCTGTACTTACATTTTGAATGTGCAACCTGGTTATATAACGCAACAACAGTTTCACAAATAAAAGAAGATTTTATAAAAACATTAGAAATATGTACACCTATTACACAAGAAGATTGTATACGTATAAGTTGGAGCAAAAAACTCTTAAGAGCAATTCTACGCCTTTTTGCACCACTAATGTAAGGCTAAAAGCATGGGGGCAGGTCTCAAATATTGATGTTAGCATCAATATTAGGGACCTGGCCCCATGCTTTTTTTATGTTAATTATCTAATGGTTT
>JAZKZQ010000013.1:0-16433 GCA_045612745.1 Cellulosilyticum sp.
CTCCATGTTGTAAAAATTATTATGTCTAACTGCTTTTTTAAAAGCTATTTCTTAATAATAATACATCTCATCTAGGAAGTCTAGAGTTAAAACTTTTTTTCCTACTTTTTTACTAGGAATTATTTTAAGATTGTATAACTATAAATGGCTCATTTAGTGTAATAACTGTTTTTTCTGCTGGAACCTTCTTTAAAATAAAACTTGGATCTATAGGCACACTGTTTATACGATACTCAAAATGTAAATGTGGTGTTGTACTCTCTCCACTATTACCTGAAAATCCTATAATTTGCCCTTTAGTTACCTTATCTCCCAGTGCTACTGCATAAGCATCCAAATGCATATACCAAGTCTGTACACCTTCGCCATGATCTAACATAATAATATGTCCACCACCTACATCTACACCTTTTGAATCAGGTGCAGCTTTAATAACTGTAGCATCTGCCACAGCATATATAGGAGTACCCATAGGTAATCTAAAGTCAATTCCTTGATGTGTATAGCCACTTCTCAGTTCACCAAAAGGAGAAATCACTTCTGTTTCTCCAATAATGGGGCTTATATATGTACCATTATCTTGAAATCCTAAATCTAACATAGCCTGACTTTGTATTACTTGACTCTGTATCATAGACGTATCTCTTACTACTATTGTTGACTGTGCCATAATTGGTGTTGCTAAAATAACCAATATCCCACTGAAATAATTTATCCATCTTCCTCTCATATGTATTACTCCTCCTTTCCTAAGTGATGGTGTTTCTTTAATATATCGACATTTTTGACCATAAGTATAAGATTATTAGTACATAAAATTTATATTTTTAGACATACTAAAGGTACTAATGTATACATTCTTGAAACATGCAGAAAGGACCTATGTATGACTCATCTTTGGAAATATTTTATACTTTTTTGTAGCGGTGGTCTTAGCTACCTCCTCATCGAAATACTTTACCGTGGCTATACACATTGGACAATGGGTATTTTAGGTGGCATTTGCTTTATACTTATAGGGCTCATTAATAATATACTCGGGTTTGAAACATCTCTCGTTTTACAAATGCTTATCTCTACACTTATCATTACCACCTTAGAGTTTTTAAGTGGGTTACTCCTTAACGTCTATCTTGGTCTTAATATATGGGATTACAGTTATCTTCCTTTTAATATTATGGGACAAGTTTGTCTACCTTTTTCTATTATTTGGTTTTTATTATCTCCCCTTGCAATCTTTGCCGATGACATTATAAGATGGAAATTTTTTCATGAAAAAAAGCCATACTATCACCTTTAGTCCTACCTATTTTTTATAAAATAGCTTATACTGAATATATTATTCTTCATTAATCTTTTTATATTAGGAGGTTCTAAATGCTCTCTCATAAAATTGGCATAAGTGGTAGTACACTTAAAATCATTGCCATTATTACCATGCTTCTTGATCATATGGGTGCTATTATTTGGCCCCAGTACATATTTCTAAGAATTATTGGACGACTTGCTTTCCCTATTTTTTGCTTTTTATTAGTACAAGGTTTTTTGCATACTCATAATGTGCACAGCTATGCTTTACGTTTAGGTATTTTTGCACTTATATCAGAGATTCCATTTGATTTAGCAGTTTATCATGTACCTATTTATACTAGACATCAAAATGTTTTTTTCACATTGCTACTTGGTCTCCTTGTTCTCATAGGCTTTAAATATTTTGAGGAGCATATGTTTATTCAAATGATCCTATTTGCTTTAGGCGCCTTTTTTGCTTTAGTATGTCATTTTGATTATGGTGCTTTCGGCATTGCACTCATTGTCTTTATCTACTTCTATGGCTTACATCATAGTTTCATTATATTAATACTAGGACTTATTTTTCTTAACGCATTACCTGGAGGGATACAATCTTATGCCACCTTGGCCGCAATCCCTATTGGTCTTTATAATGGTAAACGAGGACTTTCTTTAAAGTATAGCTTTTATATTTTTTATCCTCTCCATTTACTCATTCTGTATCTAATCTCTACGTTCCTCTTAAATAATTTTTGATTTTAAAGTATTAAAATAGGAGATAGGCTGTTTACTGCCTATCTCCTATTTACATTACATTTACCTTGTTACATTACAAAGCCATTTCTTGCTCTTATAACGCCAAAATGTTAATGGTATTTTAAGAATCTCATCACACATTAATAGTATATATACCACCGTCACTGGCCATTTAAAAACAAAGGCTGCTAGTGCACCTAGTAAAAGAGATCCTCCCCACATAGTGACTACATCTATAATAAGACCACTTTTAGTGTCTCCTCCTGCTCTAAAAACACCTACTACTAAAGTAGTATTAATAGACTGGGCAAAAGTAAAGTATGACATAACCAGCATCATTATAGATAAATATCCCTTTGCCTCTAGTGATAAAGTTAAGATACTCATTACAATAGGCCTTACAATTAAAACAATCCCTGCTCCTAAAATACCTGCATAGATGCTAAGATGTAAAAAACGTTTACCATATTCCTCAGCTAATTTCTCATTATTTTCACCAATAGTCTTTCCTATTACAATGGCAGCTGCATTGGCAATCCCAAAGGCCACAACCACAGCAAGCTGTCTTGTTACCTGTGCGACTGAATTGGCAGCTACTACTGAACTTCCAATATGGCCAATAATAATCGCATTGGCTGAACAAGCTGCCCCCCAAAAGAGTTCATTGGCAATAACTGGCCAAGCATATTTTAAAAAGTCCCTTAATAAAGCTACATCTCTTATCAATAAATATTTAAATCTAAAGCTAATTAATTTATTAATTTTCTTAGCATAAACTACTACAATGACCAATTCTATAATTCGTGTGATAAGTGTTGCGATTGCAGCCCCTTCAATGCCTAATCTTGGAAATGGTCCCACACCAAAGATTAGAAGGGCGTTCAGCGTCACATTTAAAATCAAAGAATTGGAGTAAACAAAAGTAGAAATAGCTACCTTCTCTACGCTACGCATAATATTAAGATATACCATAGAAATAGCAATTGGAACGTATGTGTATGCAATAATTCTTAAATATTTAACGCCTTCCTCTATCACATCCACTTCATTTGTAAAAATATGCATAATAGGCTTTGTAAATAATAGTACTGCTATAGTAAATACAATACCTACTATAATTGCAAAGCACATTGCAATTCCTATAATTTTTTCGATGGTCAGCATATCTCTTTTGCCCCAGTACTGTGCTGTTAAAACAGCTGCGCCTGATGTAATGCCAAAGAAAAATAACATAAGTATAAATTGTACTTGCCCTGCTAGGGAAGAGGCAGAAAGTACTGTCTCGCCCACCTTTCCTAGCATCATAACATCTGCTGATGTAATAGCCGTATTAATCAGGTTTTGTATTGCCATGGGCATTACTAAGGCAAATACCATCTTATAAAATGATTTATTAGCTTCTTTCATCTCTCTCTCCATTCTAATATATTAAACCTGTTGCTACTTTATTTTTAAATTGCGGTAACGGTTTAACATGCTACATACTTCATAAGTTCGTGGTAATGCTAAGTTACCTGAATAACCACTGCCATTTGAAAGCACAGTAATGCCCTCTTTTTCAATCTTATGATAAAGTTTTTCTACACTTGCTACTAAAGTAATTTCATTATCAATAATGTTTTTTACCATATACTCTAAAATAGCTGCTAATGCATTAGTTTGGTTATATTCTACTAGTTGTTCTACATAACTTAAATCAATTGTATTTTCTCCATAGGTAATGGTATCTAAGCTTCTTGTCTTAATCTTAGAATCCCTATCACCCCTTGGAAAACTATTTTTAAGTGGTACACGGTTTGTAATCTCTCCGAAACTTTCATCTGCTTGGCGTATTCTTGTCTCTCCCATTTCTTTAGCAATAACTTTGGCCTTTTCTGTAACATCTTCTAAATGATACTCATCTAGCATAATAACATAATCTGCTACATCAAAGTAATCTCCACTACCACCTACAACCATAATGGTTGAAACATCCTTTTGATTTTTAAGTTGCTCCACCTTATCAATAAAAGGTGTAATAGGTTCTTTTTCTTTAGCCACTAATTTCTGCATACGCCCATCACGAATCATAAAGTTTGTAGCTGAAGTATCTTCATCTATAAGTAGCACCTTGCTTCCTGCTTCTAAAGCTTCCATCACATTAGTTGCTTGTGATGTGCTGCCGCTAGCATTTTCAGTAGTAAATCGTACTGTATCCTTATGATTTGGCAAGTTATTAATAAATGGACTAATATTTACATTCACTGCACTACGGCCATCTTCTGCACGAATTTTCATAGCATCTATACGTGTAATAACAAGCTCTCTACCATCACCTGGTATGTGATTATATACGCCTTTTTCAATAGCTTGTAGTAATGTAGATTTCCCATGATACCCCCCTCCTACAATAAGGGTTATACCTTTTGGAATCCCTAATCCTTTTACTTTACCTCTAAAAGGAAGATTCATTTCTACTTCAAGGCTAGAGGGACTTTTAAATGGCACCCCATTTTTAAGTGGCATTTCAGAAATCCCACTTTTTCTAGGGAGCACTGCACCATTGGCTACAAAAGCTACCAAATCTTTTTTTATAAGTTCCTCACGAATAAACACTTGGTCCTCCATCAGCTCCACTTGTTCTTGTAATTTACTATTATCAATATTTTTATAATAGAGAGATGCTTCTACAATGTTAGGGAGTGCCTCACATAAAATATAAGCTGCTGATTTACCTAACACTCTTCTGCCTGTTGCTGGTAATCCTACTTCACATCTTACTTCTATTTGTTTCTCATTAATAATAACGGCTGTTCTTTCTAAAATCTGTGCACTACAATGTGCAATGCTAATCACACCACTTTTTCCAGAACCTCTTACGCCATCATAAAGTCTTTTTATATTTTGCTCGAAAAACCTGGTTAAAAAATCAGCAACTGCAATACGTTTGATTTTTGTATTTACTAAATAACTTGGAATTTGAGCAACTTGTAAGTCCATAAAAATTCTTATCTTAGAGGGACTGGCAAAAGGATCTCCTTGTACATGTTGTACTTCAATGATATAATCTTTTACTTTATAGCTACCTTTAATCTCTTTATAGGCACCATAACTTTTACCTTCTAAAGCTATAAGTGCCCTTTTTAGTGTTTCTTGATTTTTCATTTTTTCACCTTTTACTTTTATTCTATTTCACTCATTCCTTTTAGGATAATATATACCCCTCCAATAAACAAGTCACCCATCTTATTTTTTATTACATTTTTATATCTAATAGAAATAGAAAATTAGTTTTAACTATACATGTGTACTAGTTGTTACTTTGTTATTAACTTTTTCCCTTTTACCTCTGCCTCCTGTAATCACATAATATACGGAAGGTAAATAATTTTGTAATAATATGCCTACTACAAGACAAATTATAACCGCAATAATAGAAGCAAATACATAGCTAAATAGTAATCTATTTAGTGTTGGTTCGCTACTACTACCTCTTAATAGATATCTAATCATTCCTTGTAAAGGTTCATGGGATAAATAGATAAAGAAGGTATACTGTGAGACTTTAAGTAATATTTCTTTTATTCTTGTATTTACACTATATGTATTACAAATAAACCAAACACTGGCAACACCTAATAATTCACTTACTTTGTGCATGTAGTTAAGTCCTATATTCTGTCCTGTTGTAGCTAAATATGTTTTTACAGCTACTAACACAACCCAAAGAATTATCCAAAGATTCGCAAAATATTTTTTAGGTTTCCACTGTATATTGACCTTATGTGTAGCCAAAAATCCACCTACTACAAAGAATACAATAGCTTCATTATTCATCCAATATACACCATTATATATATATTGCAGGTCAAAAAACCAAATTCCTAAAAGAACTGGTAGCGCAATAATATATAGTTTCTTAATAAGGAAATATAAAATTGGTGAAATAATTACTAACCTAAATAAGTGTCTTAAAAACCAATATTGTTCCCCACATGGATTTAAGAATACATTGATTAATGTTGGGGCTAATGGAGAAAGCTCAATTTTTACCCTATCATTTCCACCAATAGCTGCTGCACTTGTTGCTGGCCATGCTTGAAAAATGCAAGTAAATAACAATGATAAGGCTGCCCATAATAAAAATACTAAATAAACTGTCAGAAAACGTTTCCAAATCTTTTGTCCAAAACCTTTCACTGTAGGTTCTAAATTAAAGAAAAATAAATAACCTGAAATAATAAAGAATAATGGTACCGCAAAACGTGCAATTCCGTTGCTGATAAAATATTGCACATAACTACTTACATGTAAACCTTCTTCAACTAGCGTAGTGGGAACCAAAAAATCATCTTTTAAGTTATAAGTATGAATCAAAACCACCATTAAAATTGAAAACAAGTTTACAATTTTAATCTTTTCACCTAATGACTGCTCAATTTTCATAATTTCCTCCATAATAATTAATTTTTGAAATAACACTAATATTCTATTTCTATTCAAAACAATTATATGCTATATATCTTAAAAGTAAATACTTTATGCGCGAAATTATGTTTTTTTATACAAAAACAAATATTAATCAGCTTCCATTTTATTTAATCTTAACTAAAAAAATAGCCAGTGTTTTAAGATAAATATACTTATCCAAAAACTCTAGCCATAAATTACTTTCTTATACGCTATATTAATATGTTAAACTTTCATATAAATTTTCATAACTTCGAGCAGAAGTATACCAAGAGAAATCTGCTTCCATACCACGACGCATCATAGCCTGCCATGCATCTGGTCTTTCATAATAAACTTTCTTAGCATAATTAATAATACCTAACATTTCATGGGCATTATAATTTCTAAAAGAAAAACCTGTTCCAGTATTCTCTATTTCATTGTAAGGCTGAACAGTATCTTTAAGTCCTCCTGTCTCTCTAACAATAGGTATTGTACCATAGCGTAGTGACATTAACTGTGATAAGCCACATGGCTCAAACCTTGAAGGCATCAAAAAGGCATCTGCAGCTGCATATAATTTATGTGCTAAATCATCAGAATAATAAATATTGGCAGATACATTTTCAGGTTTAATCCATTGATAATGCTTAAACATGTTCTCATATTGCCCCTCTCCAGTACCAAGTATAACTAACTGGGTATTTTCATCACAAATTTGATTCATTACCCAATCAATAAGGTCAAGCCCCTTTTGGTCTGTAAGCCTTGAAATAATTGCTAGCATAAATTTATTTCTATCTACTGGTAATCCTAGTTGTTTCTGAAGCCCCAATTTATTATGAACTTTAAAAGTTCCCACATTAGTTTTATCATAGTTTTTGAAAATATGAGCATCTTGACTTGGATCATATTCTTTATAGTCAATACCATTTAAAATCCCACATAATGATTGATTTCTTGCCCTTAGAAGTCCATCTAAACCTTCTCCATAATATGCCTCTTGAATCTCCCCTGCATATGTATGACTTACTGTAGTAATATAATCCGCATAAACAAGTCCACCCTTTAACATATTAGCATCTTTATTAAATTCTAGTTTATCAGGCGTAAATAATTCTGCTGGCAACCCACTAATTCCCCTTAGAGTTTTTATATCCCAAACTCCCTGAAATTTTAAGTTATGTATGGTCATAATTGTTTTGATACCCCAGAAAAATGGATTACTTGCAAATATAGTTTTCAAATACACTGGAACCAGTGCTGACTGCCAATCATGACAATGAATAATATCTGGTTTAAAATCAACTACTGGTAAAATTGCAAGTACTGCCTTACAGAAGAATGTAAACTTTTCTATATCAAAACGCGTTGTACTATAAGGTGCCCATCCACTAAAATAATACTCATTGTCTACAAAATAAAAAGTAACGCCTTCATAAGTAGCAGTCATAATACCAACATGCAATTTTTCCTTTTGCCAACCAATATCCATATAGAAGTGATGTATATATTTAAAGTCATTACGATACTCTGCTGGAATGCAGGTGTAATAAGGTATAATTACACGTACATCATATTTTTCTTTATCAAACATTTTAGGTAGTGTCCCTACTACATCTGCTAATCCTCCTGTTTTAATAAAAGGCACACATTCTGAAACGACAAACAATACTTTTTTCATATTCTTCCCCCTTTTATTTTATCGCATTAATTCAACCTATTTACCATTATACTAATTTATTTTATATTTTTCAATTTTTACCACAGTTTAAATTGTTAATATTCAGAAAATATTTGTTGTCTATTTTTACTTAAAACAAACAAAAGGGATAGTACATGAGTTATTCATCTCATATACTATCCCTTTATTTATCTATTTATAATGTTTCTGAAACTGTAATTTCACCATTTTTAATTTTATTGTAAACATCATTTACTGTATTCATTGTGTCTTGACTTAAGTTTGGATTTTCAGCCGGAAGACCTACACCATCTGTTGCTACTGAGAATACAATTGCTTCACCACCTGGGAATTTACCATCTACTTTAGCTACAATCATATCGTGTGCTGCTTGATCAAGATGTTTAATTGCTGATGTTAAGATAACTGATGCATTTGTATTATTGTCATAAATACCATCTGCATATTGGTCTGAATCTACACCAATAACCCATGCTTTATTACCCTTTTCAGTTCTTTGTTTTGCTTCTGTAATTGCACCAATACCTGTACCACCTGCTGCTGTAAAGATTGCTTTTACACCACGGTCATACATTTGTGCTGCAATTTGTTGACCTGCTGCTTTGTCATCGAAACTACCTTGGTATACAACATCATCATCTTCAAGTGCAATATTTGTACCTAAGTTTTCATTTGCATAATTAATACCTTGTGCAAAACCAACTTCAAGACGTTGTACAGCTGGAAGTGCCATACCACCTAAGAAACCAAAGTTTCCTTCTTTAAGTTCTACGGCTGCTGCAACACCTGCTAAGAAACCTGCTTCATGCTCTGCAAATGTAATTGATACTGTGTTTTCACCAATTACTGTATTTCCTTGTCCATCATTTGGGGCACCATCTAAGATAACAAAGTTTGCATCTTGATATTTATCTTGTGCTTTAAATACTGCTGTTTCAAAGTAATAACCTGGTAAGACAATAAATTTGAATCCACCATCATAAAGGTTTGAGATTTCTACGCTATAATCTGCCTCTGTTTCTCCTGCAGGTTTTAAATACTTATTGTTTTTAACAGTAGCTGCGATACCTTCCCAAGTTCCTTGGTTGAAAGAACGATCATCAATGGTACCTTTACCAATTACCATCCCCACTTTAAGGTCTGTATCTAACATTTGGAATTTTGTTCCACCTTCTGCTACTTGATTGTTGTTTGTGCTTCCACCACATCCCGTTAATACACTCATTGCTAAAATACTACTAAGTCCTAATGTTAAAAGTTTTTTGTTCATATTCTACTCCCTGCTTCTAGTTTTTTATTTAACCTGGTGTCAACTTTTCCGTTTTCTGGCTAAACTATCTGTATTTTAATTGTCTTTTAAGAAAAGCACAAGTGTAATACTAAATGTTTATATAGCAAAAGTTTTCCTTATTGAAGCTAAAATTATTCAATATTTTTTATAAATACATAAAACTTTTATTACAGAATAAAATAATTCCTTTTTAATATGACTTAGCAGTTATGTATTTATAGGTATATCTAAATCCCTTGTAAACTTATGCATTACTCCCTTTAATTGTATTATCAATACCTATAAGCTGGTTTATAATTTCTCTAGCAGTGGTAATAGGCATAGGGAGAAGCGGAGGTAAATGCTCCTTGTTATACCATCCTGCATCCACTAACTCTATACCATCTACTTCTATTTCCCCACTTTCATACTCTGCCGTAAAACCTAACATTAAGGAATCCGATAAAGACCACGGCTTACTACTTACATAGGTAATATTTTTTATTTTAATCCCTACCTCTTCATAAACTTCTCGCCTTACAGCTTGTTCTAGAGTCTCTCCTTGCTCTACAAAGCCTGCAATAATACTATATAACCCCTCTCTAAAATGTGCATTATGCGCTAAGAGTATATCCTCACCTTTTTTAATACCTACGATAATGGCTGGTGAAATCCTGGGATACTCTACTTTGCCACACTTAGGACACTGCTTCGCCCTTTCATCTTTTTTACGCTCGAATTTACTGCCACAACATCCACAATACTTAGTATTTTCATCCCAGGAAATCAGTTGCATGGCCTTAATTGCTACAAGATAAAGCTGTTCATCTTTCTCCCATATAGGATCATTAAGTGGCATAAATTGATAACCTATTTTGATATCACTATTTTCCTCTAATCTCCCACAGATACATGCTTTTCCTTTAAGTTCCCCTATATAATAACTATTTTTTAAATTACTTTTTAGTAGTGTTATTTCATTTTTGGTAGGCATCTGTACTGTTTCATCCGTAATTTTTACCAAAATTTCTTTATTATAATAGACAAAGTACAAGGCATTTTCTACATCTTGCCCATGTACCTCTTCCTTAAATTCAGGCCAAAATGCCATATAATCTTTATACTCCCTCTTCATATAAATCCTCCTATGTTTATTTATAGTTTATATTTAAATAAATTTTTTCTTTTTAAACCACCACATACATCCCATAATCACAAATATACTTACCACAATTATTCCTGGATAACCATATTTCCACTTTAGTTCTGGCATCCCCTCAAAATTCATACCATACCACCCTGTAATAAGCGTTAAAGGCAAACACAGTGTAGTGACTATAGTTAAAATTTCCATAATCTTATTTTGTTTAATATCAATTTCTGCCTGATATGCCTCTCTTATCTGCACTGCATATTCCCGTAAGGATTGGCTACTATTTTGAAGACTATGCACATGGTCACTAAAGAGTTCAAAAAGCCTCAGTCCATCATCTTCAAAAAATTCACCCTCATTCTCTCTTAGCTTTCTTGTTATTTCTATAAGCTGAGAATAATAGCTATACCATATAGCTATTTCTTTACGAAAATTCATCAGCTTATGATTAAAATTGTCAAGTCCACCATTTAACACACTATCCTCTAATTTTGCTAAGCGATTTTCTAATTCCTCTAAATAAATAAAATCCTTACTTATAAGACTTTCTAAAAATGTATATAACAAACTCTTGGTACCAGGCTTCCTCCAGGTTTTATGATCTGCTATTTTACTTAGTAAACTCTCTACCATCCCTAAATCATCTATAAAAGTTATACCTCTTTTTTCAATGACAAAAAAGAAGGACTTCTTTTCTTTGATGTTATTTTTAACTGGTATAAGCATACTTCCCAAAAGATAACTGTCTCCTTCTTCCATCTTACAAACAGTAATTTGCGCATAGCTTTTGATTTTTCCTTGAAGTTCTTTCTGTGCTTTTCTCTCCCACTCCTCAATAGATAGAACCTCTACATACGGCACCTTATCCATCTTCTCTTCAATAACCTTAAGCCTTTCAGTTATCTCATAAATCATCTATAATCACCCTACTATATCGACTTTCTTGGTTTTAATATAAGTAAAAGACATTAAACTTATGTATGAACTTTATAAAACAAACTATACCCTTTATCTTAATTCCCCAATCATATACAAAGAACCAAATCCAATGATCTGACTATTCTCATGAAGCTTAGCGATATTTAAAGCCCTTGTCTTTGCCTCCTGTATATCATTTACTTCAAATACCTCTTTCCTATAACTTTTTATTTTGTTCGCTAAAGCTTGTACTCCCATAGCTCTTGAATTCTGAGGCATTGTAACGATTAATGTGTCAAAATATGGTATAATAATATCTATCATTTCTGCAACTTCCTTATCCTTTAAGATCCCTACAATTCCAATAGTATAACGTTTTTCTAAGGCTACTATGGTATCACGTAGTGCCATGATGCCATCTACATTATGGGCACCATCAATAAAGAACAGGGGCTCCTTACCTATTTTTTCAAAACGCCCCTCCCATTTTGTTTCCTCTAAAGCTTTTTTAATCTTTCCTTCACCTAATAGGATACCTTGTTCTTTTAATACTTCTATGACTTTTAAAGCAATGGCACAGTTATAAGCTTGGTGTGCACCAATAAGCCCTAAGTGATAACACTCTCCCTGAATTTCAAAATCTGTTCCCTCCTGAGTAATACCTTTAACCTGTATATCCTCACTATTTGCAATAATAAGTTTTGCATTCTTAAGCTTGCAAGTTGCTTCTAAGACTGCCATAACCTCTTCTTGTTGCGTCCCTGTGACGACTAAGCCATTTTCCTTAATAATACCAGCCTTTTGTGTAGCAATGCTGGTGAGCGTATCTCCTAAAAAATCTTTATGATCAATAGAAATTTTAGTAATGACCGATACCAGAGACTTCTTAATAACATTTGTGCCATCCAAAGCCCCCCCAAGTCCTACTTCTAAGACTACAAAGTCAACTTGTTGTTCATAGAAATATGTAAATGCTACGCCTACCATAATTTCAAAATACGAAGGTTCATGTCCCTCTTCTCTTAATATAATCCCTACGTCTCTTACCTTCTTTACATAAGCTAAGAAATCTTCTTCATTAATATCTTCATTGTTAATTCGAATATTTTCTCTAGGCGTTATAAGATATGGTGAGTTAAAATTACCTACTTTATAGCCATTTTCCTTAAGGACATTACTAATAAAAGCACTTGTTGATCCCTTTCCATTCGTACCACCTATATGAATGACTTGCAACTTATCTTGAGGGTTACCTAAATGCTTCATCAGTAATCTAATATTTTCAAGTCCTAGTCGAATACCCCCACCATTAAAATCTTCCAAGTATTCTAATGCTAACTTTTCCATCTCTATTCTCCTCTTTTCTATGTCATACTATTTTTCTTTAAAAATAGTACTGTTATTTTAAAAAAGAGTTATCGCATCTTTTTAGCCCAATAACTCTACTCTACTACTTATTAAGTTCCTTAAAGAAACCACCTACGATTTCTGCATCTTCTTTAAATTGTTTTAGAAGCTGCTCATAATCCTCTGACCTAGGCAATAATGATATTTCTATACTTAAGGCAGTCTTATACATTCCTTTAAATACTTGTTCAGCACTTCGTACAGCTTCTAAAAATTTGTCTTCTGGTAGCACTGTATATAAATGCTGTAATTTCTCTAAGGTTGTAATAATACTATAACTAAATGTCTGAATAAGTCCAGGGTCAATTTTTTTTGAAAGCTCTATATATGAGAAAACACAATTATAAAGTTCCACCAATAATGGTTGTGGAATATGCCTAAATTCTACTCGTAAATACTCCTGTTTGGGCTTTCTAAATCTTCTTTTTATCTCTGGCTTTGCTACTATATAATAGTTAGTAAAATTCATAAAATGTTGTTCATATTCTTTGTGTGTCATATTTAAATTAATCTTAAAGCCTTTAAAATAATAGATATTATTATTAAACCCATACCAAGCATTGATTATTTCACCTTTTCGTATGCCATTATAACTTTTTATACAAATCGCTTTAAACATATTCCCTCCTACTACATTTTGTTACCACTCTACTGCTATCATATGTTGTATATATAATACTGTATATCCAAAGAGATAAACTGCACTTTCTACATCATTTATTTTTTCTAAATATTATAGCACTAATTGTAATATTGAGTATACTAAATCCTTATTTTTCACTATGCAAATCAATAATTGTGAATTTAAATATTGTAGTATAAAATAAATTTAAGTCAAAAAACTTTATTATTAAAATAAAAAGGAGATAACTATGTCAAATTTAGATTTCATTTACAAGAGAAAAAGTATCAGAGATTTTAAAGATGCACCTATCCCTAGAGAAGACCTTTTAAAAATGCTAGAAGCAGCAACCTTTGCACCTTCTCCTAAACATCAACAAAATTGGCACTTCGTTGTTGTTGAGGACAAAGAGAAAATCCATCAACTAGCTGAAGCTGTTACTAAAAGCCATAAGCATATTGCTTCTCTTATGCAAACAGAAGAAGAACAAGATAAGTATATGAAATTCTTACCATACTATACAGCCTTTGAACGTGGTGCTGTAACCGTCGTTGTTTATTCTAAACCTTATGATATGATTGAAGAAAAAGTATTATGTGCGAATAATGTGGATGAAGAAATTTTAGAGGTACTCCGTTCACCACAATCAGCTGCTCAAGGCATTGGTGCTGCTGTAGAAAACTTCTTATTAGCTGCTGCTAATATGGGATATGGGGGATGTTATATGACAGGGCCAGCTCATGCAAAAACTGAAATTGAAAAAATCATTGGTTTTGATAAGCCTGAATACTCTCTTATGGCCATGATTGCCGTAGGTGTTCCAGTGGATGAAACACCTAAACAACCAAAACGTAAACCTTTAGAAGATGTAGTAACTTTTATTTAGACGTGTGTTAAAGCAAAGGAGTTGTTTACAGTTATGAAATTCGTTATGTCATATAGTTGTGGAAAAGACAGTACTTTAGCACTTCATAAAATGATTTCATTAGGGCATTCGCCCGTTGGATTAATTGTAATGGTCAATAAAAGCGTAAACCGCTCTTTTTTTCATGGAGCAGATTATACCCTTTTAGAGGCTTACTCAGATGCTCTAGGTATTCCTTTAATTACCTGTGCTACAAATGGTGATGATTATCACTTAGCACTTGAAACAGGACTACGCAAGGCTACGTCTATGGGCGCTGAGGCTGCTTGCTTTGGCGATATTGATATCGAAAGAAACAGAAAATGGGCAGAAGATAGATGTAAAAATGTGGGCATATCTCCACTATTTCCACTATGGCATAAGGATAGAAAAGAAAATGTTTATGAGATAATCTCACTTGGATACAAATGTATCATCAAGACTGTCAATAAAAATCTACTTCCAGAGTATTTACTAGGCACAACAGTTAATTTAGAGACTATAGAGATTCTAGAAAAAAAAGGTATAGACATCTGTGGTGAGAATGGCGAATACCATACATTAGTAGTAGATGGCCCTCTATTTAAGAAACCACTTAAATATACAACAGGAAGAATTCTTAGGTTTGGAGATTATCCTACTATAGAAATCCTATAAGCTAAACCAGCAAAAATCCATAATAATAATAGGGGCAAGATTTTAAAAAAACCTGCCCCTATTATTATGATGGGTAATTTCATAAACTTTGAAAACTATACTCCCTTAAGTCATAAGCTACTTTTCAGCCTTTTATGTTATAACGTCCTACCTACTTACACATTTCTAAAATTTTCATAACATCTTCTTTATTTAATGCTACATATGCATTTTGAAGACCACCGATTCTTACAGCTTTTTCTGCCATAATTTCAAAGTAGGTTTCATCAATCCCTAGTTCACTCAGTGTCATTGGCAAACCACACTCTTTGAAGAAGTTTTCTGTGGCATCAATAGCTGCATTAGCATAAGCCATTTGATCTACCATCTCTGGAAGGTGCCATACGTTTTTGCCATATGCTACGAACTTCTCTACTGTATTCTCATTTAAAATATAGCGCATCCATCTTGGTGTGACGATTGCAAGGCCTACGCCATGAGTAATATCATAAAAGGCACTTAGCTCGTGCTCTATTGGATGACATGTCCATGAACCACCTTTCCCTGCTCCTAAAAGACCATTAAGTGCTAATGTACTTGCCCACATCAAATTGGCTCTTGCTTCATAGTTATTCGTGTCTTTTAAAGCAATTGGACAGTATTTAATACAAGCCTCTAATAATCCCTCTGCAAACTTATCTTGTACGAATGTATCTGTCTCTTTTTGGAAGTAGTTTTCAAAGATATGAGACATAATATCTGCTGTTCCTGCTGCTGTTTGTAAGCTTGGTAGTGTATAAAGGTATTCTGGATCTAAAATAGATGCCTGAGGAATCATCTTCTTAGATGCTGTTCCTAATTTTTCATTAACTTCTAGGTTAGAAATTACCGCATTTTGATTCATCTCTGAACCTGTAGCTGCTAATGTAAGGACTGTTACAATCGGTAATACTTCTGTAATCTTGCTCGGGTCTACTACAATATCCCAAGCATCCCCCTTATAATAATATCCTGCACCAATAACCTTAGCACAATCAATAACACTTCCGCCACCTACTGCAAGAATGACATCTACTTTATGTTCAAGGCAAAGTGCTACACCTTTTCTAACTGTTTCAATTCTTGGATTAGGGTCTACACCAGCTAATTCTATAATATTACAATCTGCAAGTAAGCTTTTTGCAGCATCGTAAATACCATTCTTTTTAATACTTCCTCCACCGTATACTAGTAACACATTTTTCCCATGTTGATAAATTGCTTCAGGTAATTGTTTAATCATACCTTTTCCAAAATAAATTTTTGTATAAGCATTAAAAATAAAGTTATTCATAAAAC
>JAZKZQ010000014.1:0-41053 GCA_045612745.1 Cellulosilyticum sp.
AGTTAGGTTTTATAAATTATACATTCACTTTCTTAGTTGAAAAGGCTACATAATTCTAGCTTTTAATTTATTTGATGCTGTATATTAATAATATTCTATAGTTACTATTTTCCCTAAGTTTACCAGTATATCTTGAAGACGCCTTAGTACATTAAGTTTAATACTTAGTGCATCCGGAAAATCTGGATTTTGATGCGCTGGATTAATGGCTTGCCCTACTAAAAATCTAATATGGGTACAATCTTCAAATAACATTCTAGCCAATTTTGATGCACCATCTTGACCATATAAGAATTCTAAATCATTACTTATCTTCACTTTTTCAAGCTTTTCAATGGCTGCTCTCATGGTCAATACTCCCTCTGTGACTAAATCAATCCCTTCTATATAACCAATGGGTGGAATATTACGATCAATCATTTCTATATTGGTGCTTACTTCTCTTTCTAAAACTCTAGAAGCAATATTAGCAGCTGTGCCACCACAAATAATTTTTTTACCCTTACTGTGCATCAAATCCCTGATAATCTTTTCATCATTTTCCTTATTTCTAGGTGGTCCAGAAAAAAGTACAGCCTCTTTAGGTTTTATAGCTTGAATAGTAACTACCGTTGTATCATCTCCAGGCTGATTGATATATAAGTCTTCACAGACACTTAATAAAAGTGATGTAATCTTTTTAGGAGATAACTCTGAAGTATTCAAGCTTTGTAAATAATTTGCTACTTCCTTCCAGCTCCATCCTAGATTTAACACCATTCCCACTCCTGCATGTATGACACCATCACTCACAAAAACTAACGTATCTTTTTCTTTAAGCGCAAAATGGCTCTCCTTAATCAGTCTACCATTAATTTCCTTTATTTTTCCTTCTAATTTTTGTACTTTGCCATCTCTTATAAAAAATACACTAGGATTATCAAACTCTGCAATATACACCATCCCTTCCTCATCAACCTTCACAATAGTAAAGGTTGAATAAGCTAACTTCCTTACAGAACACATAGGTAATGTATGTATCATTGTATCTACTACTTCTTCTATGGAAAGCCCATCCTTAAGCATCGTAATGGCAATTTTAGCTGTAAGAGTAGATAATATATTAGCTTTCACTCCACTTCCTAAACCATCTGAAAGTACCACTATAAATCCATCTTGTTCATTAATAAATTCAACTTTATCGCCACATAGTTCTTCGCCATGCTTATTCAAACTTCCTGTCGCAAAATCCATAAAAAATTTCATTGCCCCAAATCCTCTTCCTCTTGTATTAATTTTTTAAGTTTTGTAAGTGTCACTTTGGTTTCTGCTGTTGTTTCACCTAGCAGGCTTGCAATCTCTTGGGCCACAGTCATTTGTTTATTAATAACTTGTTGCGCCATGTCTATCGCTTCTATTTTCATATTTTGTATTTGTCTTGTCATCTTTTCATCTCGTGTAATATCATTCGCAATCCATAACATGACCTGATGATAATCACTCCATATGATATTTTCTATAACTGTAGCACCTTTTTTTCCTATACTACTTTTATGATTTAAGATATTTTGTTTTGTTTCTATTACCTGTTCAAACAATGTAACTGGTAATATTGTTTGAATACTTTCATGTACTAAATTTTCACCATAAGCTCCAAAAAATTTCTTAGCTGCTGGATTAATCTCTAAAACTTGTAAATTTTTATCTACCATGATAATTAAATTAGGTGTTGTTTCAAAAATAACATTTGTTAATGTCTCTGCTTTCTGGCGCATAAAAGGTAAACACATTGTAGCTTCTGCAATACCATTATAAACTGCTACTGCCTTTTCTCTGCATGTATGATAACCACAGCTACCACAGTTTAATTCATCCAATCTTGTTTCTTTCCCAATGCTACTTAAAATTGCTTCTATTTCTTCCTCTGTAGGCTTCTTTAATTCTTTTTTAAGATTCAGAAATTCTTTATGTAAATTAATAGCCATTTTTTCATTATCGCCATCTTCTTCTATTATTTCATTATCCCCCCACTGGGCATATGTTTTTACGCGTTCCCTACGCTCATAAATATTTGTACCATCCTGTGGCATACCTGGTCCTGCTAAACAACTATGGCGACAACCATGAACTTCTAAAAGTGTATTTTTAAAACCACCATTTTTAATGTAACTAATCATATCAATACATTCACCTATACCATGTATTCTTAAAATTTTCCTAGGCATTTCTTTTGTACTAATCGTTTGAGTTACACCACCTACAATAGGATACCCTCTTTGTCTTATATTTACTTCTTCAAATGGGGTTTCTTCTAGTGTTTCCACCTGAATTTTTTCTTTTTCAAACCACTGAAAAAGTTCCTCAAAAGTTAATACTGCATCCAAGTCTTCTTCTTCAATACCTTCTATTTTTTTAGATATACAAGGTCCAATGAATATTACTTTTGTATCTTTTCCATACTTTTGTTTTAAAAGCTTTGCATGACAAGTTGCTGGTGAAATAACAGGTATTAAATAAGGTAACATTTCAGGATAATGTTTTTGAATGAGTGCATTTACTGTAGGACAACAACTTGTAATATAACACTGATCACCGGGCATACTACCAAATACTCCATAGGTCTGTGTCACTAGTTCAGCACCTATTACTGTTTCTTCTACAGCACTAAAACCTAATTGTTTAAGCCCTGTTATTAAACGATAACTTTTAGTTTCAAAAAGTGCCACAAAAGCAGGTGCTAAAGAAGCTACCACTTTTTTCCCTTGATACATATATGTTTTTACTTTTTCAATTTCTGACTTAACTTGTTTTGCATTTTGAGGACAAACTTTTAAACATTTCCCACAACCAATGCAACGCTCTCTCATAATTTTAGCTTGTTCATCTTTTACTTCTATGGCATGTACTGGACAAACCCTAGCACATGCATAACAGTTTTTACAATTAGCCTTCGAAAAGTTAATAATCCACATATTGCCCTCTCTCCTCTTACAATACGTCCTCTAAGGAATTAATTCCTTCATAAAAATCTCTTCTGCATTCTCTTTATTGACAGAAAACAATTGACTATCCCAACGTACTACAACTACAGCTTGCATACAATTTCCTGTACAAAAAGCACCACTTAGTTCTAATTCCCCCTCTAAATGATTCTCTACTATTAAACGTTTAAAAATCTCTATTACATCATATGAACCTTTCACATGACAAGCACTACCTATACAAATTTTAATTGTTTTCATGCTTTCTCCTTGAGGGTTTTTCCCTTCTTCTACGTATTATTATCTCTATCGTTCCCCTTTTTCCTATTTTAAAATTTTATATATATTTATATATAAAGGTTACATTTATTATAAATAGAGGCTACACACTTGTGTAACCCCCTATTTATAATAAATAATAAAGTTAAATACGTTGCTGTCTATTATAATATGTGTGTAATAATTCATGTGCTTTATGACTTAGTGGCGCTTTCAAATAACTTTCATAAAGTGCTATAACCTCTGGATTTTCATGAGATTTTCTTACATCATTTGCTTGATCATTCCTGTAAAGTGCTTGTGTACGTTTTTGTAAAATCTCTACATCTCCATGATGATAAGGTTGCCCTGCACCACCAATACATCCGCCTGGACATGCCATCACTTCTATGGCATGTAAATTTCTAGGATTACCATTTCTAATCTCATCCATTAAAACTCTAGCATTTCCAAGACCATGAGCGATACCAATGTTTAATTCCATTTTACCTACTAGTAGTGTAGCAATACGTATACCTTCAAAACCTCGTAGTGCCTCAAATTCTACACATTCTAATATTTCACCAGTTATCTTTTCGTAGGCAGTTCTTACAGCTGCCTCAATTACACCACCTGTATTTCCAAATATTACACCCGCACCAGAGCTCTCACCTAATGGTCTATCAAATTTCTCTTCTTCCAAACCCTCAAAGTTAATGTTCATCTCTTTAATAATGTGTGCCAATTCCCTTGTTGAAATACTAATATCTACATCACTATTAAACGCTTCTCTTTTTAGCTCATACTTCTTAGCTAAGCATGGCATAACAGAAACTACCACCATATCTTCTTTTGAAATATTCATTTTCTCTGAGAAATAAGTTTTAGCAAGGGCTCCAAAAATTTGCTGTGGTGAACGGACTGTAGATGGTAAATCAAGTAAGTCACTATACTGTGTTTCAAAGAAATTTACCCATGCTGGGCAACAACTTGTTAAAATAGGTAACTTAACACTTGAATCTCCTTTTATTACCTTTTCAATCCGATCAATCAGTTCTGCCCCTTCTTCCATAATTGTCACATCTGCTGCAAAATCTGTGTCAAATACATAATCAAATCCCATATGTTTTAAGGCTGCTACCATCTTACCTGTAACTATCTCTCCTGCTGCTTTTCCAAACTCTTCACCTAGTGCTACTCTTACAGCCGGGGCTACCTGCACAATCACTGTCTTATGTGGATTAGCAAGGGCCTTATATACTTCCTTAATATGTTCCTTTTCTGCTAAAGCTCCTGTAGGACAGACTGCTACACATTGCCCACAATGTGTACATACTGTCTCCATAAGTGGTACCCCAAAGGCTGTACCTACACTGGCTTTAAAACCTCTATCCACACCAGCTAAAGCCCCTACACTTTGTACTTTATTACACATGTTTTCACAGCGTCTACACATAATACACTTATTCATATCTCGTACAATGGAAAAACTACTATCTATAGGATAAATAGATTGTTCCCCATCTTTACCAATCCCTATTTCTCGTATGCCAAATCTTTCTGCTAAATTTTGAAGCTCACAATCACCCGCTTTTATACATGCTAAGCAATCTTTAGGATGATCTGATAAAAGTAATTCAAGTACAGTTTTTCTAGCTGTTAACACGCGCATTGTATGTGTTTTTACTATCATGCCATCTATAACAGGTGTTGCACAGGCTGGTGCTAAGTTCCTTCTTCCTTCTACCTCTACTACACATATTCTACAAGAAGCCGCTTTACTTTCCATTTGGGTACCATGTAAATTTAAATAACACAATGTAGGAATGTCTACTTTAGCAATTTTTGCTGCATCTAGTATTGTACTATCAACTGGCACCTCTACAGTAATTCCATCAATAGTGACTTTAACCATGCTTCTTCCCCCTTATTAACCTTTTATAATGGCACCAAACTTACATTTATTCATACATGCACCACATTTAATACACTTACTTTGATCAATACTATGCTTATGTTTTACACTACCCATAATTGCATCTACTGGACAATTTCTTGCACAGGCTGTACAGCCGATACATTTCTCAGTGATTTCATATGCTAATAAAGCTGTGCACTGACCTGAAGGACACTTCTTATCTCTCACATGGGCAATATATTCATCTTTAAAAACTTTCAAGGTAGAAAGTACAGGGTTAGGTGCAGTCTGTCCAAGGCCACATAAAGCAGTATCTTTAATAATATCTCCTAATTCCTCAAGAACTACTAAGTCTTCTTCTGTCCCCTTACCTGCTACAATCTTTTCTAATATCTCTAATAAACGCTTTGTACCCACCCGACAAGGTGTACACTTCCCACAGGATTCTTCTGCCGTAAACTCCAAATAAAACTTAGCCACAGCTGGCATACAGTCATCCTCATCCATAACAATCATACCACCTGATCCCATCATAGAACCTTTTGCAATAAGCGTATCAAAATCAATAGGCGTATCTAAATCTTTTTCTGTTAAACACCCCCCTGATGGTCCACCCGTTTGTACAGCTTTAAACTTCTTCCCATCTTTAATCCCACCGCCAATATCATAAATTACTTCACGTAGTGTTATCCCCATAGGTACTTCTATAAGACCAACATTATTAATTTTTCCTGCTAATGCAAAAACTTTAGTCCCTTTAGATTTTTCTGTCCCAATTTTATTAAACCAATCAGCTCCCTTTAAAAAAATCACAGGTATATTGGCAAGGGTTTCTACATTATTTACATTAGTTGGCTTCCCCCAGTAACCACTAGTAGCTGGAAATGGGGGTTTTGTAGTAGGTTCTCCTCGTTTGCCTTCCATAGAATGAATAAGGGCTGTTTCTTCTCCACATACAAAAGCACCTGCACCAAAACGTATTTCTATATCAAACTTAAAATCTGTACCAAGTATATTTTCACCAAGTAAACCATACTCCCTAGCTGATGAAATAGCTGTTTCAAGTCTTTTAATTGCTAATGGATATTCTGCCCGAATATATACTAAACCTTTAGTTGCACCAATGGCATAACCACAAATAGCCATTGCTTCTACTATAGAATGGGGATCACCTTCTAAAATAGAACGGTCCATAAAAGCACCTGGGTCGCCTTCATCTGCATTACATACGACATATTTTTGATCTGCCTTATTTTTATGTGCAAACTCCCATTTTAAGCCTGTTGGGAAACCACCACCACCACGCCCACGTAACCCAGATACCTTTACTTCATTAATTACATCTTCTTGTGACATTGTCAGTACCTGTGCCAGTGCTGCATACCCATCTCTAGCGATATATTCTTCAATATTTGTCGGATCAACAAAACCACAATTTCTAAGTGCAACACGCATTTGCTTTTTATAAAATCCCATATGCTTTGAATCGGATATACGAACATTAGTTATAGGATCTGAATATAGTAAATGTTCTACTTTACGCCCTTTCACAATATGCTCTTTCACAATTTCTTCTGCATCCTCTGGCCTTACTTGCACATAAAATGTGTTATCTGGTAGTATTTTTACCACAGGTCCCTTTTCACAAAATCCAAAGCACCCTGTTTTTAATACTTGCACTACTTCACTCATACCAGCCTCTGTTATGTACTTTTCTAGATTTGCAATAATTTCAGTAGAGTTTGAAGATATGCAGCCTGTTCCGCCACAAACTAAAATATGCATAGTATACTTAGACATTTCACACAGCCTCCCTTATTTATTCATCTAGGGATTTATGTCCTGTAGGAATGATCCCCTCAATCATTTCCCCACCCAAAACATGCTTCTCTAATATCTCTAAAGCACGTTCTTTTGTCACATTGCCATATACTACTGCTTCCTTTTCGGGTAATTTTACTTCTACAGTAGGCTCTGCATAACAATACCCCATACATCCCCCCTGAGTAATTACCACATTGCTAAGATTCCGTTTTGCTACCTCTTCTGCTAAGAAATTCATAACTTCACGTGCTCCTGCTGCAATACCACAGGTAGCCATTGCCACTCGCATTACTACAATATGCTCTACTTTTTCTCCTTTTTCACGTAAGTCCACTTGATTTTTAACTTGGTCTCGAAGCATTTTTAACTCATCTAAAGACATAATTTTGGGCATAGGTAATTTCCCCCTTTAAATTTAACGATATTCATTTAAAATATTTTTAACTTGGTCTCTTGACGTAATCTTACCATATACTTTATCTCCAATAAGTACAACAGGTGCAAGACCACAAGCCCCTACACACCTTAAAGCATCTAATGAAAATTCACCATCTTCAGTAGTTTCACCAATTTGAATTCCTAATTCTTCTTTAAACGCCTCTAAAACTTTATTAGAACCTCTTACATAACAAGCTGTACCCAAGCATACCGAAATAGGGTTTTTCCCCTTTGGGGTCATTGTAAAAAATGAGTAAAAACTTACAACACCATATACCTGAGCTACAGGTACCCCTAATTTTTCTGCTACAAACTGCTGTACTTCTTTTGGTAAATAACCAAATATCCCCTGTGCCTTATGTAATACAGCAATTAATGCCCCTCTTTTTTCAGATAACTCCTCAATGAATTGCTCTAACTGTTTGTATAGTTTTTCTGTTAATTGATTAGTACAATTTTCACATGCCATGGGTCATCCTCCTCTTATAATTTTATTTTACAAAAACAGCTTTTCCTCATATCATTATGAATTCATTCACTTTCAATCGCCTAACTACTGTAGTTAAATAATTGAACTCTATTTCATCTTTAGTTTCTCTAATAAAGCGTACTCACTTATCTCATCTAATTCTAAAAATACTTTGGCTTCGCTTATATTTTGTAAATAATGTGCATCTGAAGAACTAATCAACTTATGTGTTTTATACCGTGCTACATAATCTTTAACATTTGCTGATTGAGAAATCTCAAGTATATTAAAAGTAGGCACTTTAGGTAGTACCCCTAATTGACTTATAATACTATAACTATTTCTATCAATATGTGCTGGATAAATAACACCACCTACTGCAGTTACCTTACTGACAATCTCAGTTACAGGCCACCTTGTTCCAACTAATAAAAGTTGCTCTACTTCTCCTACTACTTCATCTTTTTCATTTAAGCATTCTTGTTTACCTAATAACTTTATATCATTTTTAATACTTGGCATGCCTGCTATAATATAATCCTCTATTTGCCTAGCAATTTTACAAGATGGCAGGAGGGCTATTAAATGAAATTCTTCTGCACATTCTATCTCTATCCCTGCAATAACAAGCAAACCATTTTCCTTGCCTACCTTTTGTACCGCCTCACAATTACAACAAGTTTGATGATCTGTAATAGCAATAATATCTAATCCCTTAATCTTAGCCATATTAACTATATTATGAGGTGACATTAACCTATCTGCACACGGTGATGCCGCTGTGTGAATATGCAAATCATAATATACCTTCATCTATGTCTCCTAATCTAATAACTGTGCTAGTTTGCTAGATAGTTCAAAACTACTTTTCATTGAAGTAAAAATAGGAATTTTTTCCTCATCAGCCTTTTCAATAGTTTCAATACTAGGTTCCACACCTTCTGCTAAAATAATAGCCCCAATGCCTGTCATTACACCTACCGCTATACTATTCATATGCCCTTGAACTGTAATCCATACTTCTTTTGGCTTTGCATGGGCCATGACAAAACTTAAAAGATCTCCCACATAACCACCTGATATGGTTTCATCCAAACCACCTTCACCTCCTAATAACTTAAGTTCCATCATCTCCATCATTTCTCTGACTATCATTTAAGTTCCACCTTTCATTTTTCACTATCTGTTGGAATAACTGTTTGTGTCAGCCTGTACATCTGATCCGATAAATCTTTAATTTTTTTACGCAAAACAAAAATGCATTGTTCTATATTAGCTTTTTGCATCACCACATCCTCTGCAAAACACCTACAAGTTGGTGCACCACAGGAACCACAGTCAATCTGTGGTAATTGATGATATAAACTTTCAATCTCTGTCATCTTCTCTAATGCTCTATTTACATCATTATCTAAAGTAAATACAGGTCTTGGTAATAAGTCTTTCTCAAAATGATATGGTATCTTTTCTAAAGCTTCCTGTTGCTTTTTTCTATAAATTGCCTCAGGTCTATTATAAGTCATCTCTTCATCAATCCACTTTTTTAACATATTACGACTCATAAATGGATTTTCAATATTTAAAACACCTCCTAAACAACCACCTGTGCAAGCTAATGCTTCAATATATGCAACATGATTGAGTGACCCATCCTCTACTTTCTCTAAAATAGCTATAACATTATCCATACCATCTACAGCGATGTGATTTTGAATACCTGTTTCATCTATTCCTCCTGTACGCATAGCCCATGCAATGCCTTGTGGGCCACTCTGCCTCTTTGCCCCTTTATAATTAGGATTACTTAATATATTTAAAATTTGTTTGTATAGGCTTTGAATTGAAAACACCCCATCTACAGCTGACACTTCAATACCTTTAGGCCTATGAATCTCTGTTGCTTTAGCTGGACATGGTGAAATAAAAAATACACCTATCTCTTTTTTAGGTATACCCTCTTTGATATACTGTTCTTTAATAAAGCGTGCTGCCAGTTCCATTGGTGAGATAATGGGTAATATATGATGAATAAGTGAAGGAAAGCGCCGCTGAATAAGGCGTATAGTGACAGGACAAGATGATGAAATGATAGGAAATAATTGTGCTGATTTTAAGTACCCACAAGTATACTTTGAAATCATTTCACCTGCTGCTGCTACCTCAAAAACGTCTGTAAACCCTAATTCATATAAGGCATCCAAAATATTAGTAATATGCATCACCTTAGGAAATTGCCCATATAAAGCTGGTGCTGGTAATGCTACCTTATATTTAAATTCATTCATTAATGCCATTTCATCCGTTACAGCCTTTTTAGCACCATTACGACATATACGAATACAATTACCACAGTCTATACAACGCTCTTCAATAATAGTTGCCTTAGAACATCTTACACGAATTGCTTCTGTAGGACATCTTTTGATACAATCTGTACATCCAATGCACTTTCCTTGATCTAAAGTTACTGAATGACTATGCATCTTTTCACCTCCTACTTTGGTATGAGTAGTACCTTAATTCTTACAGTTGTCCCTTCACCACAATTTGAAATAATATCTAACTCATCACTATATCTTTTAATATTAGGTAATCCCATCCCTGCTCCAAATCCTAACTCCCTAATATGTGCCGGTGCTGTAGAATATCCTTCTTTCATAGCAAGTGTAATATCTGGAATTCCTGGTCCATCATCTTTTAATATAATCTCAATGTATTCACTTATTAAATTTACCTGAATATGACCTCCCTTCCCATGAATCACCATATTCATTTCAGCTTCATACATAGCAATAGCTACTTTCCTTATAATTTGAGCACTTATACCAAGCTGCTTTAAAATACGCTTAACATTTGCTGAGGCTTCTCCTGCACGCAAAAAATCATTCCCGTCCACATCATAGTGTAACTGCATCTAATCTCTTCTCTCCTTTTTCTCCAAGTCCTTTGCTGTACAGTTTACCACAGGCAATATAAAGTGGTTGTTTAGTAGAAAGCAAGCAAATTTGTTTCTCTATTGCAAGTTGCTGCATATCTTCTGTTGGTATCTTTCCTCTTACAAATACAATTCCTTTTATATCCAACATTTCAGCAGTCCTAATTACTTGTAAGTTAATAAGCCCTGTTAATAATAAAATCTGATCACTTGCAAAAGCTAAAACATCACTCATCAAATCACATCCACAGGCTGCTGAAACATCTTGCTCTAATAACTCTTCCTTAGTAAATAAGTCTGCTTCTAATATTTCTTTGACCTGCTTTAACTTCATGGTGTTCCCTCCTTTTTATAAAGTTTTCCTGCTGGCAACATTACTTCAAATAAACCTGTTAAAGAATCTGCAAAAATATGTAATCCCCCTTTTTCTTTAAATATTGTTTTTGTTTTCTCTAATCCAATCCCTAAATGAAAATCACTTTGTTTTTGTCCCATCAATAATAATCTTGTATAAAGCCATGCATTTACCCTCGTTTGTATCCCTTTACTTTCCTCCCATTCACGCCCCATAGGATTTGTTACCTTAATATATTCATCTCCAATATAAACTTTAATATATGCTTCATTATTCCAATAATTCCTGTGTATAATTGCATTTGTTACAACTTCTAATAAACCACTTTTTGGATATTCTTTAGGTAATAATTTATCCATTAACTCTTCAAGCTTACTCAGAATATTAAAAATATTTCCACCAATTGCAGTAAGCTCTGTTTCGGTTTCTACTTCTAATACTGCTTGTGGAATATAGATCTGTGGTAATTTACCAAATAAAAGTAATCCACCATAGGTTGGATAATAATATTCCTTTTCTAAATCTACTGCCACAATGCCCAATGCTTCCCATAGTGCCTTATTATCCCTAATCTCCCCTTGTAAATGTCCTATATGTTTTTTAATAAGCGTCTCATCTAAATCTGAAATCTTACTATTCCTACATGGTACAGTTTCAAAGCTTAACATTCCATACTGCTGTAGCATATTAGCAATTTCATGGCGAGTTGCACGCCCTGTGGTAGAACCTCTCCGAATATAAAAAGCACCTGTCATTAGCATCTGATGTGGAATTTGCATACTCTTGTATATTGTAATAACCCCTAACTGTTTACCTTCATAGACTATTAAATCAAAAGCTATAGGTACTGGTGGCATACTACGGTTTGCAATAATTTGTTGTAAACGTTCTTCTATATTCTCTGGTACTTCATCAATACCTACTACCTCTCTTGACTTATCTACCACACCAAAAATAATATACCCTCTCCCCCCTGGTGTATTTGCTATGGCAATAATATCCTTAACTAATTCTTTCTTTTCAGAATCTAATTCGATTGATAATTTGAGCTTAAAATCTAATTTAAAACTTTCTTCTTGTGCTAATAGATGTCTTATTTTATTTGTATTCATTTTATCCCTCCTGTATGTCCATTTCATTAAGAGCACTATTATTTTTTCCAAAGCTTTACATATACTATAATAAGTTTATTTTTATTTTAAGGAGGTATGTATGTTTCAGAAAAATAAAGTCCCCCAATCTTATTTACGCCTCTTTCATATTGCTTGCTTTACTTCTTCTATAGATATTTATATTGATGGTAAAAAATGCTATACTGATATACTCTATGAAGACTTTACTCACTATAAATTATACACCCATGGTGAACATACTGTTATCTTAACTCTTAATAATTCTACAGAATCTATATATGAACGCACCATTTCTCTTAGTCCATCTAAAATTTATACACTTATTCTATTAACAGATCCTAAACATAATGAACGTATTTGTCTCTATCTAATAGAAGACGTTATTCGTAATATTCCCCTAGGTCACTGCATGTATCGCATAGGACATTTTAACTACAACACCTCTCTTCTAGATTTTCAATTAACTGACTCTGAAAAAAAGGATACTTACAAAAAAGCTTCTTGCTATGAAATGACACCCTATTTCCCATTAATCCCCAATATTTATACACTTAATATCCTTGCTAACTTAACCCAAAAATCATTTTTAGAGTTAAAAGATTTAGAACTTAAACTAGAACGCTTTTACACCTTTTACATTATTGGTAATAAAAAAAAGGAGACACCACCACAGATTATCTTATCCATTGATGGTAACTCCTATCTCCATTTTGAAGAACCTATAAAATAATTTCTCAATCACTTCTTTATTTAAATGCTTTTTTCTTATTAAATACTTTCTTTTTACCCTTTGACTTATCTTTTAAAGATACATCTTTCTTTATGCTTGCTTTATCTTTAAGCTTTACTTTATCTTTACGTTTTCCCTGAGTTTGCTCTTTTTTTCTAGTGTTTTTTGCATCTTTCTCTCGGCTTAATACTTTTTTATTATGATTTGCTTTTACTTTTTTAGTTACTTCCTTACGTACTGAATACCCAAATGTCCCTAGGGGTTCACCCAATGACATATAAGCTCCATGAGAATATGCAATGAGATCACTATCATTAAGATGGAACTTTCCCTTTTCATCCATAAATGCTTCATTTACGTAAATATTTAATACCTTAGCAATAAACATATCGTGAGAACCTAATTCTTTAATTTCTGTAACCTCACACACAATACTTACAGGACTTTCACCAATCATAGGGCACTTTGTGTCTTCGTCCCATATTGGTGTTAGCCCCATTTCCTTAAATTTATCACAATCTCGTCCACTTTTTACGCCACAATAATCTGTTGCATAAGCTAAATCCCTTGTAGTCAAGTTAATAACAAAGTAACCTGTCTCCTTAATAATATTATAAGAATATCTAGAGGGTCTTAAAGATATATAAGTCATAGCTGGATTGGTACAAATGGTTCCAGTCCAGCCTACTGTTACAATATTAGTACATTTTTCATCACCACAACTAATCATTGCTGCAGGAATTGGATATACCATATTACCTGCTTTCCATTTTTGCTTTTTAATTTTATTCATTATTTAAATCCTTTCAATACGAATCTATGAGAATTTAGGAGTATATTTTAGTACATACACCTATCATCCACCCTATAAAATTTACTGTCATATGCACAATAATTGTACTTTGGAGTTTATTAGTTCTTTCTTTAATCGTACCTAAAAAAATGCCCATAATGGTTGCATAAATTTTTTGAAGAGCTAAGCTATGAAGACTTCCAAATAAAGCAGCTTGAGCAAGTACACCTAGACTTGCTGTAAACTCTCTTTTAATAAAAGATTGTACCTTTCCTCTAAATACATACTCTTCTAAAATAGGTGCCATAATCACAATCACAATAAAGCTTAAAATAGGTTCACCATGTTCAAACATATCTGCTATAGCACTATAGCCTGGGAAATATGGCAACAATATCATATTAATCATTATACAAATAACATATAATAATACACCTAACCCCATATAAGTAAAAACTTCTCTAAGTTTCAAGCGTATTGCTCTTATTTCTAGCTGTTTAAATTTATAATCAATCCCTAATACCACACTTAAGCATAATACTTGAGCAGTTAAGCTAATTGCATAACGATGGACATTACAAAAATCTTCGTACTCTGCTTTTCCCACAATTAAATAAGTCACATTTCCTACTAGAAGTTGACTTCCTATAAACCATAACAGTAGTAAAATGACATATCCAATAACTTCTGCTTTTTTAGAATATCTCATACCTTCTCCTTCTTATTCTATCTAAGAAAATTCTTGTTTTAAAAAATAAGCCTTGATACTTTTTAGAAGTAAAAAGACCTACTTTTAAAGTAGGTCTTTTTATTATTGTTGTTGTTCTGGTTTTTCTACTAGTACTTTATGTGATAAGTTAATACGACCTTGTTTGTCAATTTCAATAACTTTTACTTCAATTGCATCACCAACATTTACAACATCTTCAACTTTTGCAACACGTTCATGTGCAAGTTGAGAAATATGCACAAGTCCTTCTTTACCTGGTACAATTTCTACGAAAGCACCAAAATTCATAAGACGTACAACTTTACCCATAAATACCTGACCTTCTTCAACAGGCTTTGCAATACCTTCAATCATTTTAATGGCTTGTTTAGCTTTATCTGCATCTGCCCCACAAATAAATACACGTCCATCATCTTCAATATCGATTTTTACACCTGTTTCTTCAATGATACGATTAATCATTTTACCTTTTGGTCCAATTACTTCACTAATTTTTTCTGGATCGATTGTAATTTGTGTAATCACTGGTGCATATGGTGATAACTGCTCACGTACAGCTGGGATAGCTTTTAACATAACATTATCAATAATATGATAACGTGCTTGTCTTGTATTTTCTAAAGCACCCTTAATAATTTCTGGTGTTAAACCTTGAATCTTCATATCCATTTGAATTGCTGTAATTCCTTTGTGTGTTCCACCTACTTTAAAGTCCATGTCACCAAAGAAATCTTCTAAACCTTGAATATCTGTAAGAAGTACAAAATCATCATCTGTTTCACCTGTTACAAGACCTACTGAAATACCTGCAACTGGTGCTTTAATTGGTACACCTGCAGCCATTAATGCAAGTGTTGAACCACAAATACTAGCTTGTGATGTTGAACCATTTGAACTAAGTACCTCTGATACAGTACGAATTGCATATGGGAATTCTGCTTCACTTGGAAGTACTGGTACTAATGCACGCTCTGCTAATGCACCATGACCAATTTCACGACGTCCCGGTGCACGTGGTGCACGTGCTTCACCTACAGAGTATGGTGGGAAGTTATAGTGATGCATATAACGTTTAGAAACTTCTAATTCATCAAGACCATCAAGTACTTGCATCTCTGACAATGCAGCAAGTGTTGCGATTGTAAGTACTTGTGTTTGTCCTCTTGTGAATAAACCTGTACCATGTGCTCTTGGAAGTAAATCTACTTCAGAAGCTAAATGTCTAATTTCATCCAGTTTACGACCATCTGGACGTTTATGATCTTTTAAAATCATTTTACGCACAGTTTTCTTTTCAAATTGATAGAAAACATCTTCTAAATATTCAAGGTAATCTTCTTTACCTGCTTCAGTTAACTTTTCTATTACTAAGTCTTTAAGCACTTTAAGTTGTTTTTCTCTCGTTTGTTTGTCATCTGTGAAAA
Source organism: Cellulosilyticum sp. (assembly GCA_045612745.1). Classification (GTDB taxonomy): domain Bacteria; phylum Bacillota; class Clostridia; order Lachnospirales; family Cellulosilyticaceae; genus Cellulosilyticum. The sequence goes on from JAZKZQ010000014.1 coordinate 15,968, forward strand.
CAGCTGTTTCCATTTCTTCACTTCCAATATATGAAGTGATCTCTGTATAAATCTCATCTGGTACAGCAAATTTAATATAGTCCATATCTTTTTCTTTGCCACAGTCATCTTTTACACTTTGAATGAAAGATACAACTTGTTGGTTAAACTCATGTGCCTTCATAATAGCTTCATACATTAAATCATCTGCTACTTCATTTGCACCAGCCTCAATCATCATAACTTTATCTTTTGTAGAAGATACAGTTAATGCTAAATCTGACTTTTGACGTTCCACTTGATTTGGATTAAATACTAACTCGCCATCTATAAGACCTACTTGTACAGAACCTACTGGACCTGCAAATGGAATGTCTGAAATATCTACAACAAGTGATGCAGCTATCATAGCTGTCACTTCTGGACTACAATCTTGGTCTACAGAAAGTACTGTTGTTGTAATAACAACATCATTTCTATAGTCTTTAGGGAATAATGGACGCATTGGACGGTCAATTACCCTTGATGTTAAAATTGCTTTTTCAGATGGTCTTGATTCACGTTTAATAAATCCACCTGGAAGACGTCCTACTGCATAGAACTTTTCTTCATAGTTTACACTAAGTGGGAAGAAATCAACCCCCTCCTTAGGTTCTTCACTTGCTACAACTGTTGCAAGAATTACTGTATCACCATAACTTACCATTGCTGCTGCATTAGCAAGTTCTGCTACTTTTCCAATTTCTACTGAAAGCTTTCTTCCAGCTAACATGGTTGAATAATTTTTTACCATATATATTTCTCCTTTCAATTAATACCTTGTAAGAAGTAAGAAGAGAAATTTTTGTTGCGCAATCTTATAATTCGCTTAAAATGTTTTTTATAATCCTATTTTTATTTAAGTAAATTATAACATTGCACACAAAACATCATTTCTCAGCTTCTTACAAATCAAGTGTCTTTGAACCGTAACAATCTATGTAAAGTGTTTTCAAGACTTTAATAGTTCAAATTCTTTAAAAACTTTACAAAAAAGGGCGGAATACTCCACCCTTTTCATAATTATTTTCTGATTCCAAGTTGAGCGATGATTGAACGGTATCTTTCGATATCTGTTTTGATTAAGTAGTCAAGAAGACCTCTTCTTTTACCAACCATCATTAATAAACCACGACGTGAGTGGTGATCTTTTTTGTGTGTTCTTAAGTGCTCTGTTAAGTGGTTAATTCTTTCTGTTAATAAAGCGATTTGAACTTCTGGAGAACCAGTATCTTGTGCTTTTCTACCGTATTGAGCAATAAGTTCTTGTTTACGTTCTTTTGTCATTTTAATGACCTCCTATAATTTTAATATTTATGCCAAGTACTAAGAAATGGTCGGAGCGTCCGATATCTGAGTACTGGTCGTTAACATGGATTAGTATACCATAACTAGACTTATTTTGCAAACATCTTTATTATGAATTAAAGATACTTTTTACAACACTACCATCTTTTTTTATTTGTGCTTTTAAGTCTTCTAAGCTTGGAAACTTTTGTTCCGGTCTTATAGCATGATAAAACCTAATTTCCACTGTTTCACCATATATATCTTGATGAAAATCAAATATATGGGTTTCAATCATTTTTTTAGTGCTATTAACTGTAGGATTATATCCTATATTAGTCATTCCCAAATATTCCTTATTGTATACAGTAACTTTAGTGGCATATACACCATTTGGTGGATAAACACGCTCTGGGTCTGCAATTAAATTAATAGTTGGAAAACCTATTGTTCTTCCCAACTGTTTTCCTTTTATAACATTTCCCACAATGGTATAGGGATGCCCTAACATTTGATTTGCAAGCTCTATATTGCCTTCTATTATCAAATTTCTAATTCTAGAACTTGATATCATTTGCCCATCATATTCCACTGCCGAAACTATATAAACCTCTATGTTGTGTTTCTGGCCTAACTCTTTTAAAAAAATAGGATTTCCAGCTTTATTTTTTCCAAAATAATAATTTTCACCTATTATTAACACCTTTGACTTAAGTTGTTTTACTAAAATTTCCTCAAAAAACACTTCTGGTGCAATACTAGAAAATGCTTTTGTAAAAGGATATTCAATAAGTATATCTACACCTAAACTTTTTATAACTTGCTTTTTATCTCTTCGAGACATAATGAGTGGTTTAGGATGATTTCCAATGACCCAACTTGGATGAGGATAAAATGAAAAAACAATCGTTTTAAGATTCTTTTTTTTCCCTTGTTCTTTGGCCACCTGAAGCAAACTTTGGTGCCCTTCATGTACACCATCAAAATTGCCAAGCACCACTACACTATCTTCATTTTGACTTACATCCGTCGTTCCATATATATATTCCATCCTCGTACCTCTCAAACTATTTTTCATATTGCTTTTTTACTATATCATGTTTTTTCTTTGATTAAAAGAGTAAAAATATGATATAAATTCTATAATACTCATAAACTTATTTCATATTATAAAACATTTTTTCTACTTGTAAACAATTCTTTTTTTCATCCCATTTATATAAAGCTATAAATTTGTCCTTTGTATCATAAATACGTATAAAATCTTGTTTATAGTGTTCTTCAAATCCTAAAACACTTTGCAACTTCAAAGCATTTCCATTATACAGTAGTTTTTCTAAAGATGGTTTTACATGGCACTTAGGTAACTCTTTGAAAATAGCTTCTAAGTCTTCAATATATACTGTAATATTTGTTTTTACTGCTTCTAACTCAGAAAGCGTTAAACTATCTTTTAGCTCATAATGCCCAACTTTAGTACGTAATAATGACCCCATATGTGCACCACATCCTAATTTTTCGCCAATATCTGTACATAATGTACGAATATAAGTTCCTTTTGAACAATGGACACGAATTTTAAATTTATTATTCACAAGTGGCTCTATGATTTTACAATCATATATTTTTACTTGACGTTTAGGACGCTCTACCACTATTCCCTTTCTTGCTAGCTCATATAATCTTACACCATTTACTTTAATTGCTGAATACATAGGAGGAATTTGCTCATACTCACCAATGAAGCTTCCCACAACTTCTTCTACTTGAGCTGCATTTACTTCCACCTGACGTGTTTCTAAAATTTCACCGGTTGCATCTTCTGTAGTTGTTGTTACTCCTAAAATCACCTCTGCTTCATAACATTTATCAGCATCAGTTAGATAAGGAACAACCTTCGTAGCTGGTCCAATACAAAGCGGAAGTACCCCCTCTGCTTCAGGATCTAATGTACCTGTATGTCCTACTCTACGTTCTCTTAAAATCCCTCTTACTTTAGCAACCACATCATGGGATGTATAACCACGTTCTTTATATATATTAATAATTCCATTTAACATATTTTTCCCTTTCCTTCTCTATAAACAAGAAAGCGGTTAGTACCACATTCTTGGGATTAAAAAAGCTAAAGCTTCCTAATCCAAAATAAAAGGCTGCATAATGCAGCCCTTTTATTTTTCATTTATTTGCTCATAACATCTGAAATCATTTTAGACATTTGCATACCACGTTCAATAGACTCATCTAATCTAAATAAAAATTCAGGTGTATTTCTAAGATTAATACGACGTGCTACTTCTCTACGAATATAACCTTGTGCTTTTGTTAAAGCTGTCATTACATCTTCTTTTTTATTTTCTTGAAGAACACTAATATACACTTTAGCTGTTTTTAAATCATTTGTTGTATCAACTGCTACAACACTAATCATTGCATCTTGTACAGCTGGGTCTTTAATCTCAGTACGTACAATCTCAGCAATTTCTCTTCTTATTTCTTCGTTAATTCTAGTTAGTCTTTGACTTGCCATTTTTATCACTCCTCGCTTTTAAGCTACTATTATTTAGTGTAGTAGTTTAAAACTATCTTGGGATTTCTTCCATGATAAATGCTTCTACTGTGTCACCTTCTTTGATGTCATTAAATTTCTCAAACATAACACCACACTCGTAACCTGTCGCTACTTCTTTCGCATCATCTTTAAAACGTTTAAGTGAAGTAAGGTTTCCTTCGTATACTACAATACCATCACGTACAATACGTACACCAGCATTTCTTACAATCTTACCATCTAATACATAAGCTCCACCAACAGTACCAAGACCTGATACTTTGAATGTTTGACGAATTTCTGCATGACCAACTACTTTTTCTACATACTCTGGGTCTAGCATACCCTTCATAGCTAATTTGATATCTTCAATAGCATTATAGATAACGCGATATAGACGTACATCTACTTCTTCACGATCAGCGATTGCTTTAACAGCAGTTTCTGGTCTTACATTAAACCCGATGATAATAGCTCCTGATGCAGATGCTAATTGAACATCAGATTCTGTAATTGTACCAACACCTCCATGAATTGTACGAATACGTACTTCTTCATTACTTAATTTTTCTAAACTTTGCTTAACAGCTTCTACTGAACCTTGAACGTCAGCTTTGATGATGATATTAAGCTCTTTCATTTTACCTTCTTGAATTTGAGAGAATAAATCATCAAGAGATACTTTATTTGGTGTTTGACCAATCATCTGTACTCTACCTTGTGCACGAATTTGTTCTGCAACCTGACGTGCTTGTTTATCACTCTTAGCTACATAGAACAATTCTCCACCTGTTGGTACTTCTGAAAGTCCAAGGATCTCCACTGGTGTACTTGGTAAAGCTTTTTTAACACTTCTACCTTTGTCATCAATCATAGCACGTACACGACCATATGCACTGCCTGCAACAATTGGATCTCCTACTTGAAGTGTACCTGATTGTACAAGTACTGTCGCTACTGGACCACGCCCTTTGTCAAGTTGTGCTTCAATAATTGTTCCTCTTGCTTTACGCTTTGGATTTGCTTTAAGGTCACCCATTTCAGCAACAAGAAGTACCATTTCAAGAAGTGAATCAATCCCTTCACCTTTAAGTGCAGATACTGGTACACAGATGATATCTCCTCCCCAATCTTCTACAAGAAGACCTTGGTCTGCTAACTCTTGTTTCACACGATCTGGATTAGCACCTGGTTTATCAATTTTGTTCATAGCTACAATAATTTGTACCTCTGCAGCACGTGCATGGTTAATCGCTTCAATTGTTTGTGGCATAACGCCATCATCAGCTGCAACTACAAGAATTGCAATATCTGTAACTTGTGCTCCTCTTAAACGCATTGCTGTAAAAGCTTCGTGTCCTGGTGTATCTAAGAAAGTAATTTTTTCACCTTTTAAACTAATTTGTGAAGCACCGATGTGTTGTGTAATACCACCTGCTTCTTTTGCTGTAACGTGTGTTGAACGGATTGCATCAAGTAAAGATGTTTTACCATGGTCAACGTGGCCCATTACTACAACAACTGGTGGACGCTTTTCTAAATCTTTTTCTTCATCAATAATTTCACCAAAAATTTCTTCCATTAAATCTTTTTCTTCTTCTGGTTCTGTAAGTACATCAAACTCTTCAGCAAGCTCTGTTGCTGTTTCAAAACTAATTTCTTGGTTAATCATTGCCATGATTCCTTTTTTCATTAGTCTTTTAATAAGTTCTGTTGCTGTTACATCTAATTTGTCTGCTAATTCTTTTACAGAAATACTAGCAGGAATTTGAATAATTTTTATTTCATCTTCGTTTGTGTCGGTTTGATTATTTTTATTTTCTATCATATCTCTCTCTTTACCTTGTTTATTTTGTGATTTATTTTTGGCTGGCTTTGTTGTCATTACTGCAGTTTCTGTATTAGCCTGATTTGTAACTTCTTTGTAGTAATTCATAACTAGATTTGCTTCTTCATCTTCTAAAGTACTCATATGACTATGTACTTTAAAACCATATTCAGTTAACATATCTATAATTTCTTTACTGCTAATATTAAGTTTTTGGGCAACTTCATACACTCTTACTTTCGACATACCTCCACCTCCAAATGTGATTACTTACCTTAGCCGATTAACTCCTTAATCTTATTGGCAAAATTTTCATCTACGATTGCAATAACTGCACGTGGGTTTTTACCTACTTTGTTACCAATTTCTTCTTTTGTTCCCCATTCTACACATGGGATTTTGCGATAACTTGCTTTATCATTAAATAGCTTCTTTGTATTATTTGATGCATCTGTTGCAACAATTACTAAATATGCTGTATAACTAAGTACCGCTTCCTTTGCTGCAAATTCTCCTGTCACCAGCTTTCCAGCTTTCTGACATAAACTGAGCATTTGATAAATTCTATTGTCCATCATAAGCCTCAAACTCTTTTCTTAATTCGCCGTAAATAGATTTATCTACTGCCATCTTAAAAGATCTTTCTAATCCTTTATTTTTTTCAGCCTTGTTAAGACATTCAATATCTTTGCAGATATATGCTCCTCTACCAGGCTTCTTCCCATGAAAATCAAGCGAAAAATTTCCTTCTTGATCTCTTACGATACGAATCATATCTTTTTTATTTTTCATTTCGTTGCACCCTGTACATTTACGCAAAGGAATCTTTCTTGTTTTCATAGATCTTACTCCTCTACAATTTCTTCTGTTTGCTCAGCTACTTCTATACTTTCAGCTTCTACTTCTTCAGTTTTTTCATTTTGAAGTGCTTCTAATTCTTCAGGATTTGCACTCTTGATGTCAATTTTCCATCCTGCAAGTTTTGCAGCAAGTCTTACGTTTTGGCCACCTTTACCAATAGCAAGCGTTAAAATGTTTTCTGGAACAATAACTTTTGCATTTCTTTCACCTTCTGTTTCCTCAAGCTCTACGCTAAGTACTTTTGCTGGACTTAGTGCTTCTCTAATAAATTCTTTTGGATCTTCACTCCAGTGTACAACATCAATTTTTTCACCATTTAATTCTTGAACGATGTTATTGATACGTTTACCTTTTTCTCCTACACATGCGCCTACTGGGTCTACTAGTGGATCATTTGAATATACAGCAATTTTTGTACGAGAACCTGCTTCTCTTGCAATACTCTTAATAACAACTGTTCCATCTTTAATCTCTACTACTTCTTGTTCAAAAAGTCTTTTTACAAGCTCTGGATGTGTACGAGAAACAATAACTTGTGCACCTTGGTTTCTATTTTTCCCTTCAGCCTTGCCTTCATTTTTATTAAAATCTTTTACTGCTAAAAGATAGAATGCTTTGTATTCACCGATTCCACCATTTGCTTCCATTTGGGCATCAAAGTTGTCATTTGGCATAGCTTCTGATGTTGGAAGTGATGCTTCAGTGAAATCTAATTGTACAATATAACCATTTTTTTCTTTTCTTAAAACCTTACCTTTAATGATATCATTTAATTTAACGCTATATTGTTCATAAACCATTTGTCTTTCGGCTTCTTTAATTTTTTGAATAACCACTTGTTTTGCATTCTGTGCTGCAATACGGCCGAAATTTTTAGGTGTAATTTCTACATCAATAATATCATCTAATTCTACTACTGAATTAATAGCTTTTGCATCTGATAAATTAATTTCTAAAAGCTCATTGTCTACCCAACCATCTTCTACAACAGTTTTTGACGCATATACCTTTACATCTCCTGTTGTTTCATCAATGTTAATTTTAAGATTTTGTTTACCATTTGTACTTACACCAAAATGTTTTTTACAAGCTACCTCTATAGATTGTTTAATGGCATCAATAAGCTTCTCTTTGTTAATTCCCTTTGATGCAGCAATTTGCTCAATTGCCATAATAAATTCCTGATTCATTTTAATCCTCCTCAAATTTATGCTTCTTTTAATGTGTCGCTTTTCCCTACATAATCTCAGTGCATAAAATTTATTCTATTCATTTAAAAAATTTTCGTATTTGCACTTTATCTTCTGCAAGTGATTATTTCATCATGTACTAAAACATAATTGCAAGTCTAACTTGTGCTACATTTTTAAGATTAATTGCTAAACGTGTACCTTCATCATCTAAAATGAGTTCATCAGCTGTTTTTTCTACAAGTTCTGCAGTAAGATGTTTCTGTTTATTGATTGCTTCATAAAGCTTTACAGCTACCATACGTCCTTTGTACTTTACATACTCATGCTCTCTTTTAAGTATACGATCAAGTCCTGGTGAACTTACTTCTAAAATATATGCATCCTTGATTACATCTTTTTCATCGAGTACCTCTTCAATTGCACGACTTGTAAGTCTACAATCTTCAATATTAATGCCACCTTCTTTATCAATATATATTCTTAAATAATAGTCAGACCCTTCCTTGACATATTCTACATCCACAAATTCATAATTATGTTCAGCAAGTATTGGTTGTAAGTAACCTTCTACTGTTTCTATAAGTTGTTTTTTATTCATGTCTTTCATCCTTTCATACAATATAGTTTGACATAAACTAAATTATATATACATCTAAACAATATGAAAGAGTGGGTAAAAACCCACTCTTTCTAGAACGTTCATGATTATAATTATAAATTATACTACTAACAAGTAAAAAAAGCAAGTCTCTTCGAAAAATCTACTATTACATTTTAAATTTCAGCAATTTCTTGCATTAAAGCTTCAAATAAAACTTCTTCTTTTACTTTTTTTACTATTTTACCTTTCTTAAAAATCAGCCCTTCACCACGGCCACCTGCAATACCAATATCAGCTTCTCTGGCTTCTCCTGGTCCATTTACAGCACACCCCATGACAGCAATTTTAATATCCTTCTTAATATCTTTAGTGGCTTCTTCTACTTTCTTAGCCAAATCAATAAGATTTACTTCTGTTCTGCCACAGGTTGGACATGCAATAATCTCAGGTCTAAACTTTCTAAGCTCTAAAGCTTGAAGTACATTTTGTGCACATGTGATTTCTTCCACAGGGTCATCTGATAAAGAGACACGAATTGTATCGCCAATCCCTCTTGATAAAATAGCCCCTAGTCCTACTGAAGATTTAATTGTTCCTTTGTAAAGTGTACCTGATTCAGTAATTCCCACATGCAGTGGATAATCAAATTCTTGTGCAAAAGTTGTATAAGTTTCAATAGCAAGTGGTACATTAGATGCCTTTAATGAAACTATAATATCTCTAAAATCAAGGCGTTCTAAAATTTCAATATGCTTTCTAGCACTTTCTACCATTGCTCTTGCATTCACACCCCCACAAGCTTCCATTACACTTTTTTCAACTGAACCCGAATTAACACCAATACGAATTGGAATATTATAAGCTTTAGCCTTCTCAACCACAGCTATAACTCTTTCTTCATTTCCTATATTACCTGGATTAATACGTAATTTATTAATACCATTTTCTATGGCCATAAGTGCCAAGCGGTAATCAAAATGAATATCTGCAACAAGTGGTACATGAATACGTGATACAATTTTTTCAATAGCCTTTGCAGCATCTTCATTTGGCACTGCTACACGCACCATTTCACATCCTGCTTCTTCTAAAGCTAATATTTGTGCTACAGTTGCATCCACATCTTGAGTCTTTGTATTGGTCATCGATTGTATAATAATAGGGTTTCCACCACCTATAATAATATCTTTAACCCTTACTGCTCGTGTATTTTCTCTTGTATAAAAACTCATCTTCCAATTCCCATCCTTATTAAATCGTTATATAAAACTACTACAGTTAATAGCATTAATAGCACCATACCTACAAAATGTACAGCCCCTTCTTTTTCTGCTGAAATAGCTTTGCCGCGAATCATTTCAATGATTATAAATACAAGGCGTCCACCATCTAATGCTGGAATTGGTAGTAAATTAAAAATTCCTAAATTAGCTGATATAATTGCCCCTACATATATTAAATTTATAATAGCCATTGAGAAGCCACCCATTTCCATTCCTGCATCCCACTGCTTAGATGTCTGATCTACAACACCTACAATACCTGCCATTTGATCCATGCCAACTTGTCCTGTTACAAGCTGAATGAGACTACCCCAAATCTGCTTTAACATTTCAATCATAGCTATAAATCCTGTTTTTACAGCATCCAATATATTATAATGTGCGCGTTCTACAGTAAAACCAAAACGTGCCACTCCATCTTCTTGCATTTTTGTACTTATTTGAATTTCCTCTTTCACACCACTTATACGTTTAACTACAAAAGTATAAGCTTGTTCCGAATTACTTACTTCCTTAGATAAATCAGCTAACTTTTTAACCTTTATACCATTTACAGATATAATTTGATCACCTGCTACAAGTCCTGCAGTAGCAGCTGGCATATCATTTTGTACAGTAGCAATAGTATTGCTATTATAACCTATATATCCTACTACAATACTCATTAATACCCAAGCTAAAATAAAATTCATTATGGCCCCAGCCACAACAATCACAAATTTTTGCCAAGGTTTCTTTGAACTCATCGCTCTAGGATTATCACTCACCCCTACTTCTTCTTCCATACTACAAAAACCACCAATAGGAAAAAGCCTGATAGAGTAAAGTGTTTCACCTTTTTGAATTGACCATAATTTAGGTCCCATTCCTATAGCAAATTCATGTACTAATACCCCATTTTTCTTCGCCATAATAAAATGACCCCATTCATGAAGAATAACCACACAGGCAAACATTAAAACAAGCATGATTACAAATAATACTTTGCTTAACATTTATCTACCTTCTTTCTACTACATACTCTTGCCCACTCATCACTTTCTAATATCTCTTCTAAAGTTGGACTACTTATACATATGTGCTCTTCCATCACGTTATGTATAATTTGCGGTATTTCCATAAAACTAATTTTTCCATTTAAGAAAGCTTCTACAACAACTTCATTAGCGGCATTTAATACAGCTGGCATTGTTCCTCCTACTTTTAAAGCCTCATATGCATATTGTAAACAAGGAAATACATCTTTTCTAGGATACTCAAACGATAAATTCTTAATTTCTGCTAATTTTAACTTAGGAATACACCCTAAATATGTACGCTCTGGATAATAAAGCGCATAGCCAATAGGGTGTCTCATATCTGGCATACCAAGTTGTGCAATTGTTGAACCATCTATATATTCTACCATAGAATGTACAATACTTTCTTTGTGGACAACTACATCAATTTGTTCAGGTGTCACATCAAATAAATATTTTGCTTCAATAACTTCTAATCCCTTATTCATCAAAGTTGCTGAATCAATTGTAATTTTACTTCCCATCTTCCAGTTTGGGTGATTTAAAGCCTGCTCTACAGTTACATTTTCTAACTGTTCTTTTGTATACTCTCTAAAAGGTCCACCTGATGCTGTTAAAATAATTTGACTTACTTCACTATGTCTATTTCCTTTTAAACATTGAAATACTGCTGAATGTTCACTATCTACTGGTAATATATTCACGCCATGCTCTTTGGCTAAATTCATAACCAATTCTCCAGCTGTTACTAGAGTTTCCTTATTAGCAAGTGCAATAGTTTTCTTAGCCTCAATAGCACGTATAGTAGGAAGTAAACCAATCATACCCACTACTGCTGTAACGATAATCTCCGCATCATTTAATGTAGCAATAGCAATAAGACCTTCTACACCCGTTAAAACTTCAATTTCTTCCTTTTTACCTCTAAGACGCTCCCTTAACTCTTCAGCTTTCTCCTCTTTCATTACACAAACAATCTGTGGCTTAAATTCCTTAATCTGCGCTTCCAATAAGTCTATATTACTATGCGCACTAAGTCCCACTACTTCCATATGTGGATCTTGTCTTACAATATCTAATGTTTGTGTTCCAATAGACCCTGTAGACCCTAAAATAGCAATCTTTTTTTGCATTCTTAAAACTCCTATCTGACTATTTTTTCTGCAACTACAACGGCTAGATAAATCATAGGTGCCACAAATAAAATACTATCAAAACGATCTAATATGCCCCCATGACCCGGTAGTAAATTCCCAAAATCTTTTTTCCCAAAAGTACGCTTAATCGCAGATGCTGCTAAATCTCCAAACTGTGAAATTAACGCGGCCACAATTACAGCAATTACTACAAGTACCATGTAGTTACTTAATATAGTATACCTACAATGTGTATAAATTATGGTGTAAATAAATCCAAGGACACCTGCGCCAATCATACCACCAATACTCCCCTCTACTGTTTTCTTTGGACTTAAAATAGGGGCTAACTTATGTTTTCCAAATGTACGTCCTGCAAAATAAGCAAATGTATCAGATCCCCAAGAACTTAAGAAAATAAGCCAAATCCAGAAATCACCATATTGTGTTCTTCGAATAAGTACTATAAAGCTAAACAGTAGTGGAATATATACTACACCCATTACCGTTAGTGCCACATCAATAATAGAGTACTTAGGATAATAGATTACCATCATCATAAGTGTAGCTAAAACTAAAAGGCTTAAATAAATTATAAAGTAATTCTCTATTAACCCCAAAAATATAAAGTATATTATGGTTGCAATATACCCAATATATTTCATGGGTTTATGTGTATCTTCCACTGCACGATAAAATTCAAATAACCCAATTAAACTAATTCCTAATATCGTAAACTGAAGTACCGGATTTCCTAGTAGAATAAGTGCTATAATAATAGGTAGTCCTATAACTGCTGTTAATACTCTTGTCCCCACAGATTTTCCTCCTATTCGCTTTTACCAAATCTTCTCTTACGTGTAGTATATGCTTCTAATGCCTTATCAAATTCTTGTTTTGTAAAATCTGGCCATAAACATTCTGTAAAATAAAACTCAGAATATGTGAGCTGCCAAGGTAAAAAATTACTTGTACGCATTTCTCCACTTGTACGAATCATAAGATCAGGATCTGGCATATATGCTGTATCTAAATATCTACTAATAACTTCTTCTGTGATTTCTTCTGGATTCATTTTACCATCCTTAACATCCTGTGAAATCTTTTGAATTGTACGTCTTACTTCATCACGTCCACCATAGTTAAATGCCATATTAAAACAAATACCTGTTTTGTCTTTTGTAATATCTTTTAACTTCTTCATTTTCTCTCTGATGTCTTCAGGAATATTTATTGATTCTATGTCTCCAATTGTATTAAAACGTAAATTTTTCTTTCCGGCTACCTTAAGATTATTATCTAAGTATTTTCTAAATAGTTTCATTAATCCATTGACCTCTGATTCTGGTCTACGCCAATTCTCAGTAGAAAATGCATATACTGTTAAGTACTTAATCCCCTTCTTATCAGCATACTCCAATATTTCTTCCAAAGTCTTAGTTCCACGACGATGTCCTTCATTACGTGGTAAGTTACGTTCCTTTGCCCAACGTCCATTACCATCCATAATAATAGCAATATGTTCCGGTAAATTTATCATAGTAATTTCCTCCTATACTAAAAAACTCCTCATAAAGAGGAGCTTTTATATTATACAGATAAAATGTCTTTACTTTTTGTTTCTACAATTTTATCAATTTCATCCACAAATTTATCTGTCATTTTTTGGATATCTTTATCTGCAACTTCTTGTTCATCTTTTGTAATTGCATTATCTTTTTCCATCTTTTTAATTGCATCCATTGCATCACGACGAATATTTCTAATAGCTACTTTAGCCGCTTCACCTTTTTTCTTGATTTCTTTTGTAAGTTCTTTTCTGCGTTCTTCTGTAAGCTCTGGAAATACTAAACGGATTACTTTACCATCGTTTGTTGGATTAATTCCAAGATCAGATTCATTAATTGCTTTCTCAATAGCTTTCAACACTGTTGCATCCCATGGTTGAATTTGTAAAATACGTGCTTCTGGTACACTTACGTTACCCACTTGTTGAATAGGTGTTGGTGAACCATAATATTCTACTGTAAGACGATCTAAAACATGTGGATTAGCACGACCTGCACGAATTGTTGCTAAATCAGCTTTTAAAGCTGAAATACTTTTATCCATTTTTTCTTCAAATTTTTTTATTGTTTCTCTCACTCTAATATCCTCCTTATATTACCCTTCTATATAAATAGTTGTACCTATTTCTTCTCCTGCTGAAACTCTTATTATGCTATTAGGCGCTCCTAAATCAAATACAATTATAGGTAGCTTTTGCTCTATGCAAAGTGTAGCAGCTGCTGCATCAATTGCTTTTAAGTCTTGGCGCAACATCTCTTGACAAGAAATACGTGTATATTTCTTAGCATCTTTATTAGTCTTAGGATCACTATCATAAACACCATCAATATTTTTTGCAAATAATAAAGCATCAACTTCCACTTCACATCCACGAAGTGCTGCACCTGTATCTGTTGAAAAGAATGGATGTCCTGTACCTCCTGCAAAGAATACAATTTTTCCTTGTGCCATATGTTCTAAAGCCTTGTCTTTAGCGAAAAGCTCTGTCATACTTCCTAATACAAATGGTGTTTGCACAACACTACCAATTCCTTCTGCACGACATACATCTGCAACATAAATAGCATTCATTACAGTTGCAAGCATACCTATTTGGTCTGCTTTTGTACGGTCCATATCACCTGAGGTACGACCTCTCCAGAAATTGCCTCCTCCAATAACTACAGCTACTTCTGTGCCATTTTCAGCTATTTGTTTTAGCTGCTTTACAACACTTACAATGATTTCATGATCAAATCCCTTTTGTGCTGTCCCAGCTAATGCCTCACCACTTAATTTTACTAATACACGTTTATGTCTCATTGTCGTCTCCTTTCTGCTACCACTACTCTATCATAAAAAATCACTAATTTCTAGATGTATTTTAAGCTAAAAAATACATACTTCCTACTCTATAAAAAAGGGGACACGTGAGTGTCCCCTCTATCACTATCCAGTAATGATTAAAATTAACCTTGAATTTGTTTTGCAACTTCTTCAGCGAAGTTTTCTTCTTTTTTCTCGATACCTTCACCAGTTTCAAAACGAACGAAAGATTTAACTGCGTTAGCATTACCAAGTTCAGCAGCTACGTATTTACCTACTGTAAAGTCTGGGTCTTTTACGTATTCTTGCTCTAATAAACAAATTTCTTTAAGTTGTTTATTAAGTCTACCAATTACCATTTTTTCAATGATATTTTCTGGTTTACCTGGATTTTCATTAAGTGCTTGGTTCATTAAAATTTCTTTTTCATGATTTTTCTTTTCTTCAGAAACTTCATCTACAGATACGAATTCTGGATTAACAGCAGCTACTTGCATAGCTACATTTCTACCTACTTCGTGAGCTTTTTCACCTTCAGCAGCAATTTCTACTAATGCAACAATTTTTCCACCACCGTGTGTGTATGATGCAATAGTTCCTTCTGTTGATACTTTTTGGAAACGACGAATTGTTAAGTTTTCACCAATTGTTGCAATTTTTTCTGTTAATACATCACCAACAGTTTTAGATGCATCTCCTGACCAAGCTAAAGCTTTTAATGCTTCAACATCAGCTACATCATTATTAAGAACCATATTTGCCACTTCATTTACGAATGTTACAAATTGATCATTTTTAGCAACGAAGTCTGTTTCTGAGTTAATTTCTACGATAGCAGCTGTTTTGCCATCAGCAGAAATAGCTTCTTTTACAAGACCTTCTGCAGCAATACGGTCAGCTTTTTTAGCAGCTTTTGCTAAACCATTTTCACGTAAATACTCGATAGCTTTTTCCATATCACCATCTACAGCATTTAATGCTTTTTTGCAGTCCATCATACCTGCTTGTGTTCTTTCACGTAATTCTTTTACCATAGCAGCTGTAATTGCCATTTTTGTTCCCTCCAATAATCTATAATTACTCAGCGATTGTTTCGCTAGCTTCTTCTGTAACTTCTTCAGCTGTTTCTAACATTTCACCTTGGTTAGCTTCAATGATAGCATCAGCCATTTTCGCTACGATTAATTTAACGGCACGAATAGCATCATCGTTACCTGGGATTACATAGTCAACTTCTTCTGGGTCACAGTTTGTATCTACAATTGATACTACTGGAATCCCTAAGATATGAGCTTCTTGAATAGCAATTTTTTCTTTGCGTGGATCAACTACGAACATAAGACTTGGAAGTTCTTTCATTTCTTTGATACCACCAAGGTTTTTTTCAAGTTTGTCCATTTCTTTTTTAAGTTCAATTACTTCTTTTTTAGGAAGTACTTCAAATGTACCGTCTTCTTGCATTGTTTCTAATTGTTTAAGTCTTGCAATACGACTTTTAATTGTAGAGAAGTTTGTAAGCATACCACCTAACCATCTGTTATTTACGTAGTACATACCACTTCTTTCAGCTTCAGATTTGATTGATTCTTGAGCTTGTTTTTTAGTTCCTACGAATAATACTTTACCGCCTTCAGCTGCTGTTTCACGAATTACATTATAAGCTTCGTCAACTTTTTTAGCTGTTTTTTGTAAGTCGATAATGTAGATACCATTTCTTTCTGTGAAGATGTATTCTTTCATTTTGGGATTCCATCTTCTTGTTTGGTGACCGAAATGTACACCTGCTTCTAATAATTGTTTCATTGAAATTACACTCATTGTAATACCTCCTGGTTTTTTCCTCCGCATATATTAAATACATATGGACTTTGATAAGCACCCCATGCGTACATCTATATACGTGCGTTTTTCTGAATTAGTATATCACACCTTGTTTATAAGTTCAATTGTTTTTATAAACTTTTTTACCTAATGTATCATAAGCTTATCAAGTAATTCATTATATGACATATTTTTACTTAAAACAAACGTACCTTCATTAATTTTTGTTGTCATTTTTTTTTCTGTTATATAATCCTTAAAATCTTTAGCATCCTCAACTACCCCTGCTGCCTCTAAAATATCGCATATTTTTGTGGCGGTCATTTTAGGTGGAATTGTTACAGTCACTTTATCTGTCTCTTTTTGTTCTACATGCTCTGTAGATTGTACAGGATCTGTGCCGCTATTCGTAACATTCTCTTTTTGCACACTATGTGCACCTATTTCTTCACCTTTATCTTGCTTACTTTGTATATTTTCTAAATTTGATGATTTTAGTAGTTTTTCTTCCCTACTTTCATCTTCTAATACATTGTGTGTCATTTGACCTGCACTTAGAGTTATGCCATTTTTATATTCTGCTGTATTTAATACTAATAATAAATTTAAAATGCCAGATAATACAATACCACAGCCAAGCCCAATGAGTCCAAATATAAATTGTCTTTTTTTCCCTTGCATTTTCATTACCTCATTTTATAAAGTGATAAAATCAGTTGAACTTCGCCTACACCTTTTCCTAATTTCCTTGCAATTTCTTCTACTTCTATACCTTCATCTGCTAACTTTGTAATCTCATTAATGTTACTTATCTTTTTGTCTTCATATCTTTGTTCAGTTACTTCAGGTGACTTTATTTTAATTGTTTTTGCATAGCTTTCTAACATTTCCCTAAAACTTTGATTTTTCTTTTCTTCTTCTTCTAAAAAATAACTTAAAATCCCTTCTAAGTCTTCTTTAGTTTTACTTGGTTTATCTATTATACTTGTATAATGACCTTCACCACTTTCATGATATACGAGCATAAAAATACCAATTAGGATAATGACTACACCTATTGTAATCCATATTAAATAGAAAAAGGGTAGATTTTGTAATGTCATTTCCATTTATATTCTCCTTTAAATTCTTACATCAATTGATGTATGCTTTACTTCTCCTACCATTTGTTTTTTAAGGGGGGGAACTGACTCTTTTTTATTTTTATCTTGACTTTGTTTTTTTTGCTGCTTCTTATTGTTTTTATTAAGATCATTCTCTACACGTTCGCCTTTTTGCGATTCATTTACTTTTTTTTGCTTCTCATGCACTTGTTTCTTTAACAAATCTGAAAACTGGTCCTGTTGTAGTGTTTGTGCTTGTTGTAACATTTGCTGTCTTGATGCTACCTCTTGTGTTTGCTGGTAAACTGTTTGTGTATCAACTGGTCTTAACATTTCCTTTCACCCCAAATTTATATATTTTCTACCACTTTATCTTCATTTTATCTAAAATCTATATTACAGTGGTAATATCATATTATATTTCTCAAGATTTGCTCTTAGTCTAGATACTGCTTTAGTATGTAATTGCGATACCCTCGACTCAGATACTTCAAGAATCTTACTTATTTCCTTTAGTGTAAGTTCTTCAAAATAATATAAGAAAATCACTTTCTTCTCCCTCTCTGGTAACTTTTCTATAAGTTCTCCCAAGGTTTGCTTCATTTCCTTATCTTCTACATAATCATCTGGTAAAGCCGCTTTAGTGTCTTTGATTGTTTCAAACTGAAATGTGTATTCATCAATTGAAACTAACGTACTAATATTTACATCCTTTAGTATCTCATTATACTCTTCTAAGGAAATACCTAAAAAAGATGCTACCTCTGCATCTTCTGGTCTTCTTCCTAATTTTGTTTCAAGCTCAATATATACTTTATCTAATTCTTTTTGCTTTTTTCTTAAGGTACGAGGTACCCAATCTAACTTACGAATGGCATCTAATATAGCACCTCGTATTCTTAAAGAAGCATATGTTTCAAACTTAACATTCTTTTCTATATCAAACTTATCAATGGCATCTATTAGTCCTAATATACCATAACCAACTAAATCATTTAAATCTACATATTGATTAAGGTATATCCCTAATCTACCTGCAACTAATTTTACAAGATATACATAATGTTCAATAATCATACTCTTAGATTGCATATCCTTTGTTTTACTATATTTTAACCAAATAGCATCTATTTC
This sequence comes from Cellulosilyticum sp., assembly GCA_045612745.1. Lineage (GTDB taxonomy): Bacteria > Bacillota > Clostridia > Lachnospirales > Cellulosilyticaceae > Cellulosilyticum. The sequence continues at coordinate 34,677 of JAZKZQ010000014.1, forward strand.
TCTTTTGTCCATATAAGAACCCCCATTGTTTCTGCCTATATTTCTTTTACGCCATGCCCTATAGTTTTTACAACAAATACTCCCGTTGTTGTATGTAGTTCTACTGTACGACCATAGTTACTTCCTGTGTCACTTGCAATAATAGGAATACGAAAAGCTTCTAAACATGCTGTAACTGCACTTACATTTCTTGATCCTATGCGCATCATATCATCCATATTTTTAAATTCAAACATATGTGCACCACCTGCAATTTTAGCTACTAAACGTGTAGTACGTGCACCACTACTTACTAGTTCTTCGATAAGTTGTTCAATAGCTGTATCTGCAAATTTTGCTACATTGCTATTATTCTTAATTTGTGTACTATCTGGTAACATAATATGGGCTAGCCCACCTATTTTTGCCACACCATCATATAATGCAATTCCTACACATGAACCTAAACCCAAAGTTGTTAAAACATCTGGTGCCTTTGCAATTTTTAAATCAGCCATTCCTACTTTTATTATTTTTACATCACTCATAAATTAGCTCCTAATGAATCAAGTACTTTATTATAAGAAGCATTGTCTAAAATTAAAATATAGGTTCCACTCAATACGTCATTTTTATCATGAAAAGCAGTTTCAATAAACAACATGGTATTATCACTTCTTACAAATTCAATAGCTGGATAACTTAAAATTGCCCCTGCCATATCAATAGCCATTTGTGGTGTAGAAACATCAAACTTTAAGCCAGTAAAAGTATTTAAGGCACTTAGATAAGAGCCCGCTAGAATATTACCTGTTTCACAAAGTACAGAGTAATCAAGTTCATCTAGCTGCTCTATATCTGTTGCATTTTTCTCTAGCATAAGATTTATTATTTTAAGTGCACTTTCTGTTTCTAGAGCAAGAAGTAACATTGCATTAAAATCACCATATACATTGATAATCATACCTGCAATTACTTCTTCTGCATTTCCTAATACTTCACTTAACTCTTGTATTTGTTCAATACGTACCCTCGCCACATTCATGTCAAGGGTACAACCTAAAAGCTTACCTAAAGAAGTCATGGCATTACCTGAAGCAATATTCCCTGCTTCTCTTAGCACATCCATCTCTTGATCTGTGATATTTTGGTAATTTCTTTCCCCCATTTTTCTCTCCCCTTCTATTTTTAATTAATTTTCAAAAGCTTCTTCAATTATATTAGGAAGATTTAAAAGTGTTACAATATTATTTTCTAATTTGCCTACACCTAATATATGATTAATTTTCATTTTCCCTTGAATATTCTGCACATTCTCCACTTGTGTTTCTTCTATTTCAATAACTTCTTTTACTTCATCTACAATAATTCCTACCATAGCATCATCTATTTTTACAATAATAATTCTTGTTTTATCCGTATACTCTACCTTATCAAGTTCAAATTGATCACGAAGATTTACTACTGGAATAATTTCACCACGAAGATTCATAACACCTTTTACACAACTTGGTGCTTTAGGTACACGCATCACTGCTTTCATCTTTTCAATAATTTGAACATTTTGAATATCAATCCCATATGATTGTTCGCCTAATTTAAACACGATATATTGTGTAATACGCTCTACTGTGTTTTCCATTTTTTCACCCCTAGATTAATGAATTAATATCTAAAATTAATGCAACTTCACCATTTCCTAAAATAGTTGCACCTGCAATAATATCTATACCACTTAAATATTTACCTAATGATTTAATAACAATTTCTTGTTGTCCGATTAATGAGTCAATAATAAATCCAACTTGGCGTTCACCCTTTTTAACAATAACACCCATCATCAGGTCTTTGTCTTCTTCTTCTGGCAGTCCTAACACACTGTGTAGTCTTACAATTGGAATAATCTCATTTCTAACCATAATAACTTCTTGATTTTGAACAAGTTTAATATCTTCTTTATGCACATCTTCAATATTTTGAATATTACTAAGTGGAATTGCATATTTTTCATTTCCAATGCTTATCATAAGTGCTTGGATAATGGCAAGTGTAAGTGGTAATCTTACAATAAATTTGCTACCTTTTCCAAGTTCTGTTTGAACCTCAACATGCCCACCTAACTCTGTAATTTTACTTTTTACAACGTCAAGTCCTACGCCGCGACCTGAAAGGTCTGAGATTTTCTCAGCAGTACTGAAACTTGGTCTAAATAATAAATCAAGTGCTTCTTGATCATTCATAGCCGCTGCTTCTTCTTTTGTAATGGTACCTTTTTGAACAGCTTTATTTTTAACAGCTTGGATATTAATACCTTTACCATCATCTACAACTTCAATAACTACACTATTACCATCTTGGTAGGCTTGTAATTTAATTGTACCTTTTCTAGGTTTACCAATTGCAACACGTTCTTCAATTGTTTCAAGACCATGATCTGCTGCATTTCTAAGTAAGTGAATAAGTGGATCGCCAATTTCATCAATTACTGTACGGTCAAGCTCTGTTTCTTCCCCTGACATTACAAGGTCAATATCTTTACCTAACTTACGTGAAATATCACGAATCATACGTGGGAAACGATTAAATACGATTTCTACTGGCACCATTCTTACTTTCATAACAGCATCATGTAAGCTTGTTGTAACACGCTCTAAATATTCTACTGAGTCATTGTAATTTGCATTAGCATCTTGGGCATTTACATTTAATCCTTCTAGTTGTGTTTTTACAATAATGAGCTCACTTACTAGATTCATCAGTGTATCTAATCGGTCAATATTAACTCTTACTGTTTTATTTGATGTTTGTTTATTAGCATTATTATTAGCTGCCTCATTAGTTGCTGGTTGAACTGCTTGCACTTGTTCTTTTACTTCAGTAGTTTCTTCTTGCTTAACTTCAGTTACTTCTACTTGGGCACCTTTATCTTTCTCAAATACCTCTACTACCACTGCATCAACTTCAGAAACACCCATAATTACTTCTTCTAGCTTTTCTTTCTTCTCCTTAGTAACAAATACAATAGTGAAATCATTTTCAAATTTCTCATCTTCTATATCTTGTGAACTTGGTACACAGTGAATAATTTCACCTAAATGCTCTAAGTCTGTAAAAATCACAAATGCTCTTGCAGACTTTAATACACAATTAGGTGATAACGATACTTTGATTTGGAAAACATTCATTCCCATTTCAATGGCTTGATTTTTCACTAATTTTTGTGTATCTGGTAAGTCAATTAAATTTTTATTGACTTCTTCATCCTCTTCAACTGCTTTAGGCTTCTCTATAGTAGTTGTTGTTGCCTCTACATGTGCCACTTCACCTTTACTCTTAATAATCTGTGCAAGACTTTCAATAAGATCTGTATGGTCATCTGTTCCTTCACTTGATGTATTTATAATTTCTTCTACATAATTTTCTAGTGCATCTAAACACATGAATAAAGTATCTACCATATCTGAATTTATTTTTATTATTCCTGAACGAATATCTGAAAGTACATTCTCTATATTGTGTGTAAGTTTTTGCATTCTTACAAATCCCATTGTACCCGCCATACCTTTTAATGTATGTGCAACCCTAAAAATCTCATTTAGAATTTGAATATCATCTGGACTATTTTCTAATTTAAGTAAATTCTCATTTAATCTCTGTAAGTTGTCTTTTGACTCCTCAATAAACATATTTAAATATTGACTAACTTCCATTTCGATCCCCCGCTATCTTTTTAATCATTTTTGTTATTTCATGACTAGGACATATATAGTCCGCTAGTCCCGCATTAATAATTGCTTTTGGCATACCATAAACTGTGCAAGTTGCTTCATTTTGAGCAATCACCTGGCACCTTTGACTTTTTTTTAGATTCATAACACCTTCCAAACCATCTGAGCCCATGCCAGTCATTATAATTGCTATATATTTCTTATGAGTGACTGATATCTCTGCTAATGCATTCATCATGACATTAACTGATGGCTTATGACCTTTATAAGGGGCATCATCTGTAATCACAATATATGGTTTATTTGTGTTACTTACTTTCAGCTGCTTTCCCCCTGGTGCAATATATATCTCACCTCGTTTAAGCACATCACCATGCATCGCCTCTTTTACTATAAGGTTTGTCATTGTATTTAGTCTCTCAGCTAATGTTTTAGTAAAGCCTACAGGCATATGTTGCACAATAATGTAAGTTGCTGATATAGTTTCATCTAAACCTTGAATTATTTGACTCAATAGTTTGGGTCCACCTGTAGATATACCCATGGCTACAATATACTCATACTCTTTTTCGTATATTGATTTTTTAGTTGTCTCATTATTCATCTAATTAATCTCCTATTACTATGGAGTATATTATTACTATAACTTATTTTTTTATTTATTTCTATGCATACTCATATTATATACATTTTTTGTTAGGAATTGGTAATTAATGTGTGAATATACTTTTAAATCTTTGAAACCAATGTCCACTCGGTACTTCATCACCTACAGGCTTATCACAAATACACCTTGCTATTTCCCTATAAGCTACACTCGATTTAGCTTTTTTGTCATAAATACTAATCGGTACTTGTGCTTTTCCTGCCATAAATAGCTTCTCATCATAAGGTATAAAACCACCATAACAAATTTCTAGGCTTAAAAAAGCTTTTGCAACGCCTTGTAAATTTTGAAAAACTTGTACTGCTTCCTGCTTCGATACTGCCTTATTGATGATAATATTAATTTTTACTTTTTCTTGCATCTGACTTGCAATAGTTTTTATAAGTGCATAACCATCTGTAATGGAAGTTGGCTCTGGTGTAATTATAATATATACTTCTTGGGCTAACTTACAAAACTTTAAAACAACATCATTAATACCTGCACCTGTATCTACAACTAGTAGGTCACTGATTTCTTCTAACGTTGCTAGCCCTCTACTGACCTTTTCAATTTGAGCTGGTGTTAAAAATAACATTTCTTTAATACCTGAACCACCTGAAATAAATGAAATATCATACTTACTTTTTGTTACAAGTTCCTTCATTTCACATTGTTCATTTAATAAATGGGAAAGATTATACTTAGGCCTTTCACCTAGTATAATCTCCACATTAGCAAGTCCAAAGTCCGCATCTAATATAATCGGTTTTTTTCCTAAATCTTTAAGTGCCAACGCCAAGTTAACACTAAAATTACTTTTTCCTACGCCGCCTTTACCACTAGCTACTGTGATTACTTTCATATTGCTGCTCATTTTCATAGGTTCATTTTCTATATTCTTTGCCACTAGTGTTCTTAATACTTGTGCTTGATCATTCATACTGTATTCTCCCTAGTAAATCAACAATGTATTCTTCATGATTAAATTCCTTAATGTCTGCTGGTACGTTTTGACCAATTGTTACATATTTGATTGGACGCTGTGCGTAGCAACAAATATTTATTATATTCCCTATCTCATCTGTCTCATCCAATTTAGTAATGATAAGTTCAAAATCATTTGGTTCTCTTCCATACGTGTCTATGATGTTCATAACATCCTTTGTTGCTGTGTTAGCATTCATGACCAAAAATACTTTCTTCTCGTTTACACAATTTAATAATTTCCAAAGATCATCAACTTGCTCTCTATTTTTGTGTGAACGTCCCGCAGTATCTATGAAAATATAATCCATATGAGACCATTTCTCTAAAAGAGCTGGAATGTCCTTTTCATCATAAATAATTTCTATAGGTACTCCTAAAATGTCTGCATATGTTTTTAATTGCTCAATAGCAGCAATACGATAAGTATCTGATGTGAATAATACAACTTTTTTCTGTTTTTCTAATGCATACTTAGCTGTAAGTTTTGCAATAGTTGTTGTTTTGCCAACACCAGTAGAACCAATAAAAAATACAGTTTGTGGTAATTTCTCTTCTGCTTTATGAATGCTTAATAATTCCTCTAGTTGTGAATAAAGTATACGTACAACTTCCTCTATATCAGTTTGACCTTCTACAGAAGATAAAATCCCATCACACAATGGTTTTTTAATACCAATACCTAAAAGCTTATCTTCTAATATAGTAATCATTTCATTTTTACTCTCATTAGTGATTACTTTTTCTTTATTTGCATTTTGTTGCATTTGCTTTAGCGTCATTTCCATACTCTTTATTTGTTCATTTAATCCCGATAACATCACAGCTGCTGATACATCTTCTGTTTTTTCGTGTACAACTGGCTTTTCAGCTACTTGTGGCACATCATTGATCTCATCATCCTCATCTTTCACAGCAATAGTTACAACCGTTTTAGCTTGTTTAAAGAACTTAAATCTTCCTAGTTCTTCTTTTTGTGTACTTAATACTACTGCTTTATCACCATACTGCTTTTCAATTTGATTTAAAATAATATT
>JAZKZQ010000015.1:0-8700 GCA_045612745.1 Cellulosilyticum sp.
ATAGTCAAGATTAAGTGAATAATAGGAGGAAACTAAAAATGACAAAATTAGTTAAAAAATTAATTATTGCATTATCTGTAGCTAGTATATCAGTATGTAGCTTAGTGGGTTGTGGTGGTGTACAAGGTGGAAATAGTGGATCTGCAAGTGGTGCTTTAATTATGGGTGTAAGACAATTTAATGAAGTATTTAGCCCATTTTTCTATACTTCAGCTTATGACAAAGATGTATGGGAACAAGTACATGCATATTTGATTCAACCTGATCGTACAGGAAATCCTGTAGCTGGACTTGCAGATTATGAGATTAAAGAAATCAAAAATGATGCAGGCGAGATCGTGAATACAGTTTATACCTTCACATTAAAAGAAGGTGTAAAGTTTGGTAATGGTACACCGATTACTGCAGATGATGTCATCTTCAATATTAAAGTATATTGTGACCCAACTTATACAGGAATGGCGACAATGTATTCAACACCTATTGTAGGTGTTAATGAATACCGTTATGATGATCCAAATTATTTAGCTAAAATTGAAGAGTTTAAAGTAGCATCTCAAAATATCACAGATGATGAAATTAAAGCTTATATTCAAAAATGTGCTGAAAATGATTATGCACAGTATGGTAGTGAAACTATAAATGAGTATACTGGATTTACAAATCCAGACGGTTTAACAGGGAATGCGTTAAAAGAAGCTGAAATCAAAGCATATGCTGAATTTGAAATTGCTAATGCCTTTGAAGATTATCGTCAAGGAACAATTGATGACAAATACAAAACATTAGAGCAAGAATACATAAAAGGTAACCTTGCAAGTGGTACAGTGAATGTACCAGACATTGAAGGGGTTAAGAAAATAGATGATCGTACAGTAGAAGTAACAATTGACGGTATTGACCCAAAAGCAATTTGGCAATTTTATATGCCAATCGCACCAAAAAGTTATTATGGTGTAGGAAATGATGGTACTGAGTTTACAAAAGGGAATCTTTCAATGGTAGAAGAAAAAAATACAGTGCCAGTAGGTGCAGGTCCTTATATTTTTGAAAAATATGAAAACAACGTGGTAACACTTCGTGCGAATGAGCATTATTACCTTGGTACACCGAAGATTCCAACACTTAAGATTCAAGTAACATCAGAAGCAAATAAAATTGATAGTGTTGTAAGTGGTGCAATGGATATTTCTGATCCAAATGCTTCTTTAGAGGCTGTAGCAGAAGTAGAAAATGCAGGTCTTCACTATGAACTTATTGAAAATCTTGGATATGGTTATATTGGAATTAATTCAGAACGCATAACAGATATTAATGTCCGTAAAGGATTAATGCATCTTATGAATAGAGAACCAGCTATTGAAACTTATTACGGTGAACTTGCAGAGGTTATCGAAAGGCCAATGTCAATAGTATCCTGGGCTTATCCGAAGGATGCAGAGCCAGTATATTCATTTAGTCCGGAAAAAGCGCTTGAGTATTTCAAAGCTGCGGGTTATGAACAAGTAAATGGACAGCTTGTAAAAGATGGTAAGCAACTTAAAATAGAGGTTGGTATCGGCGGTGATGGTACAATGAACCATCCATCAGCACCAATTTTAACTCAAATGAAAGCTGAAATGGAAAAAATAGGTGCAGTTCTTGAAATTAATGATTGTGATACAAATATTTTATTTGATCGTCTAAATTCTGGTAGCTGGGACATGTGGGTAGCAGCATGGGGAGCAGATATTGACCCGGATATGTATCAAGTATACTCAAGTAATGGGCCAACTAATTACTATGGTCTTAAAAATGATGAACTTGATCAACTCATCATAGATGCTCGCTCAACAACTGATATTGAAGAACGTAAAGAATATTACGCAAAAGCTTTAGATATTGTTATGGATGAAGCAGTAGAAATGCCAGTTTACCAAAGAAAAAATATGTATATTTATAATCCGCAAATTGTAGATATTAATACACTTCCAGAAGATATGACACCATATTATGGTTTCCCATGTGAGAAAACTGTAGATATTGTAAATGTTCAACTTGTTCAATAATAAATGACTAAAAGAAATCCAACCGTTTCGGCGGTTGGTATTTCTATCAGTTTGTATCAAAAAAATTCAAATTATTTTGAAATAAAAATAACACGGAGGATAACAATGAAAGATTATATTATTAGGCGTCTTTTAACTTGTATTGTGGTGCTCTTTGGTGTATCCATTATTTTATATGGTATTATTCGCCTGATGCCAGGAGATTACATAGATAATACGATGGCAAATATGCCAAATGCCACACAAGAGATGAAAGATAATTTAAAAGCATTATATGGCCTTGATAAAGGTGTAGTAGAAGGTTATTTCTCTTGGGCAGGAGATGCCATGACAGGAGATCTTGGTACTTCATTTGTATATAAAAAACCAGTTACAGAAGTTATTGGTTCCAAAATGTGGACTTCATTCTTCTTAGCACTACCTGCATTTATCTTGCAGCTTTTAATAGGCATTCCTTTAGGAATTATTTCAGCAACAAAGCAGTATACAAAGACAGATTACTTTATTACTGCCTTAGCACTTTTAGGTATTTCATTACCTAGTTTCTTCTTTGCAGCAATTTTGCAACGTATTTTTTCGGTAGGACTTGGTTGGTTACCATTACAAGGTATGATTACAGCACGTGCAGACTACACAGGTTTTGCACTTGTCATGGATAAAGCAGTACATTATATTTTACCGATTGCAGTACTTACATTTATAAATATGGGCTCACTCATGCGTTATTCAAGAACAAATATGCTTGAAGAAATTAACTCAGATTATGTACGTACAGCTCGTGCAAAAGGATTAAGTGAACATAAAGTTATTTATAAACATGCATTTAGAAATACACTTATACCTATTGTTACTTTAATAGGTGCGATGATTCCATCCCTTTTTGCAGGGGCAATCATTACAGAAGGTATTTTTGCTATTGATGGGATTGGTTATACAGCACTTCAAGCATTAAAAGCTGGCGATATTCCATTTATTATGGGCTTCAATATGTTTCTTGCTATACTCACGCTTGTTGGAACATTACTTTCAGATGTTTTATATGCCGTGGTAGATCCACGTGTAAGACTTAGATAAAGGAGGAGAAAGATGGCAACGACAGAAGTAACACATGAAATGAATGAAAATAAAGTAATTCAAGTTGAAAAAGTAATAACACCAGGCCAAATGGTTGTAAAACGTTTTTTACGCAACAAGTTGGCGATTGTAGGGATTGTGATGATTGCTGCAATGCTTGTTTTCTCCTTTATGGGACCATTGTTTAGCCCTTATGGTGAATATGATATATTCTTTGAAAAGAATGGCGTAGAATTAGAGGTAAATAGTGAAGATACTCGTCAAGAAGGTACTAGAATTTTAACAAAAGCACCTATTTCAAATAAACATCTCTTAGGAACAGACCGTGATGGACGTGATGTTTTAACAAGACTTATGTATGGTGGGCGTATTTCTTTAATGGTAGGGATTGTAGTTATTACTATTGAAGTAATTATTGGGATTATATTAGGTGGTATTGCAGGATACTATGGTGGTTGGATTGACAACCTCATTATGCGTATGGTAGATATCTTTAACTGTATTCCTACACTACCAATTATGCTGATTTTAAGTTCGATTATGCTGGCTATAGATGTACCACAAAAATCTAAAATTTATGTTTTAATGCTTGCATTAGGTCTTTTAGGTTGGGCACGAGTGGCAAGACTTGTACGTGGTCAGATTTTAAGTCTTCGTGATCAAGAATATATGGTGGCTACAGAAGCTATAGGACTTAGACCGGCTCAAAAAATCTTTAAACACCTTATTCCAAATGTTATGCCACAACTTATTGTATTTGTAACGCTTGGTATTGGTGAGGTTATTTTAATGGAATCTTCATTAAGTTATTTGGGCATTGGTGTACCATTTCCATATGCTTCGTGGGGAAATATGGTAAATGCCGTAACAGACCCGATTATTATGAAAGGTTTCTTAAATATTTGGGCACCACCAGGACTTTGTATTTTAATAACTGTATTAGGTTTCAACTTTATTGGTGATGGGCTCCGTGATGCCTTTGACCCTAAAATGAAAAGGTAGGTGATAAATGTGGCAGATGCAGTAAGTAAAAAAGAAGTAAAAAGACATCTTAAAGCTATCGCAAAAGAAAATGCGAAGATTATTAAGGCTTATGAAAAAGAGAAGAAAAGAAAAAATATCTCGCCAAGTGAATATCAAACACAAATGAGAGATGAAAATAATATTATTGAAATTGATAATTTACAAACACACTTCTTTACAGATATGGGTGTTGTTAAATCTGTAAATGGTGTAACCATTGATATTCCAGCAGGAAAAACTGTTGCCTTAGTAGGTGAGTCTGGATGTGGTAAATCTGTAACAAGTTTATCACTTATGAAGTTAGTACAAGGTCCAACTGGGCAAATTGTAGGAGGACAAATTCGTTACAATAGGCCAGGTGGTCCAATTGATATTGTGAAGACACCAATTAGTGAGATGCAACATATTCGTGGAAATGAAATCAGTATGATTTTCCAAGAACCAATGACAAGTTTAAATCCAATTTTTAAAATTGGGATGCAATTAGATGAAACAATTGCACTACATAATCCACAGATGAGCAAAGAAGAAGTTAAAAATAGAAGTATTGAAATGCTTAAACTTGTAGGGATTGCCAGAGCAGAAGGTATTTACAACTGCTATCCACATGAGCTAAGTGGTGGAATGAGACAACGTATTGTAATCGCCATGTCTCTCTCATGTAATCCTAAAATGATTATCGCAGATGAACCAACAACAGCGTTAGATGTAACTATTCAAGCACAGGTACTAGATTTACTTCGTGATCTTAAAGATAAGATTGAAGCCAGTATCCTACTTATTACCCATGATCTTGGAGTAGTTGCAGAAATGGCAGACTATGTCGTTGTTATGTATGCTGGGCGTATAGTAGAACAAGGGGATGTTCAAGAGGTATTCTTAAACCCAAGTCATCCATATACAAAAGGGTTATTAAAAAGTAAGCCTGTTGTGAATAAGAAAGTAGATAAACTTTATTCGATTCCAGGGCAAGTACCGAACCCTATTAATATGCCAAATCACTGTGCATTTAAAGACCGTTGTGAGGAATGTGTTGCTTCATGTAGTGGGGATGTACCAAGTCTTACAGCAATTACACCAACACATGGTGTAGCCTGTTGGCGTTATAAGGAGGGAAGATAAATGGCAGAAAACATTTTAGAAGTAAAAGAACTAAAAAAATACTTCCCTATTAAAGCAGGTGTGCTTCAAAAAACAGTAGGGAATGTAAAAGCTGTAAATGGTGTTTCTTTTAATATTGAAAAAGGAACAACCATGGGACTTGTAGGAGAATCAGGTTGTGGTAAAACAACTGTAGGACGTACACTCCTTCGTTTACAAGAGCCAACAGATGGTGAAGTTTTATTTGAGGGTAAGGACCTTTTTAAGTTAAATAAAAAGCAAATGCGTGACATGCGTCCTGAAATTCAACTTATTTTTCAAGATCCATATAGTTCTTTAAGTCCAAGAATGCCAGTAGGGGCTATTATTGGAGAAGGTGTAAGACAACATAATATTGTACCAAAAGAACAAACTAAAGAATATGTTCTTAAGGTTATGAAAGAATGTGGTTTACAAGAGCATCATTATGATCGTTATCCACATGAGTTCTCAGGTGGACAAAGACAACGTATTTGTATTGCAAGAGCTTTAGCCTTAAAACCAAAACTCATTGTAGCGGATGAACCTGTATCTGCGCTTGATGTATCTATTCAAGCACAGGTTATCAACCTTTTAAAAGATTTACAAAAGGAACATGGTTTTAGTTATCTATTTATTTCTCATGACCTCTCAGTCGTAGAACATATTTCAGATAAAGTTGGTGTCATGTATTTAGGAAATTTAGTAGAAATGGGAAGTAAAGAAGAGATTTATAGTAATCCAATGCACCCTTATACAAGAGCACTTTTTAGTGCAGTACCTATTCCAGATCCTACAGTTAAAATGAATCGTATTATATTAGAAGGTGATATTCCTTCACCAGCTAATCCTCCAAGTGGTTGCAAATTCCACACACGTTGCAACAAGTGCATGGAAATCTGTAAAACAGTAGAGCCTAAATATAAAGATTATGGCAATGGGCATTTAGTCGCTTGTCATCTTTATGATCAAGCTTAATGAAACAATTTGAAGATGATGGACGTACCATTGCAGATATGAATGTGGAGGGAATGCCTTGGTACAAACAACATAAAAGAAATACCACACCAAGTGAGCCACTATATTTGACAAGGGCTGAAAAAAGAGCCATGTTTATGGGGATTATGTCAGAACTTGTACCATTAATACTGGTAATTGTTGTGGTATTTACATTAGTCTTTTTAGCCTTAGATATATTTTGGCTAAGGTGATAAAAATATAAAATGAGGTGTTGTGAAGTTGGTAAATAAGTTTCACAACACCTTTTTCTATATAGCAAAAAGATTATGCTAGACGATAAAAATAGAGGATGTTAAGCTAAAGAAAAGACTTTGATAAAGGAGAAGATGATGAATAAATTTAAAGAATATATGCAGTGTATGAGTGATCTAGGGCATGCAGTGATGCTAATGGACTGGGATCTTAAAACAGGGGCACCGAAAAATGCAGCATCAGCTCATATTAGTGCTATTACAAATCTTTCAACTAAGCAGTTTGAAATGAGTATTTCGGATGAGATGGGGGCATTCTTAGAGGAAGTAGAAGCTCATCCAGAAAAATTTGATGAAGTCAGCATTTGGGCAGCTAAAAAGTTACGTAAAGATTATGATGCGACCAAAAATATTCCAACAAATCTTTATAGTCAATTTGTACGTCTGACTTCTGAAGGGGAACAAGCATGGGAAAAAGCTAAAAATAATAATGATTTTCTTAGATTTAAACCTTATTTAGAGGAGATTGTTGCCACTTTGAAAGAAATGGTACACTATCGTAATCCTACTCAAAAGCCCTATGATGTATTATTAGATGACTTTGAACCAGGGCTAACAAGTGATGATATAACAGTTATTTTCAAAGAACTTCGTGATGGTATTGTACCCCTTGTAGAAGCTATTAAAGAAAAACCTCAAATAGATGATAAAATGTTTATAGGACAGTTTAGTAAAGAAGAACAAGAAAAGCTTGCTTACTTTATGCTAGATTATATGGGGTATCAAATGGTATCAGGTAAATTAGCGGAAAGTGAGCATCCATTTACAACAGGTACGGCACCTTATGATGTACGTATTACAACCCATTATATGATGGAAGATGCAAGGTCATCTTTGTTTAGCGTACTTCATGAAGGGGGACATGGAATATATGAGCAAAATATTAATCCTGCATTTGTAGGGACCCCCCTAGCAACAGGCACATCTATGGGAATTCATGAAAGCCAATCGCGTTTTTATGAGAATATTATAGGACGTAATAAAGCTTTTTGGTTACCGATTTATGGAAAAGTTCAGGATATTATTCCAGCTTACAAAAATATTGATTTAGATAGTTTTTATCGTGGTATTAATAAAGTTACACCATCACTCATTCGTACAGAAGCAGATGAGTTAACCTATAGTTTACATGTGATTTTACGTTTTGAACTAGAAAAAGCCTTATTTGATGGTAGTCTAGAGGTAAAAGATTTACCAGAAGCATGGCGAGAAAAAATGAAACATTATTTAGGGATAGTCCCTCAAACGGATGCAGAAGGTGTATTACAAGATATACATTGGGCAGGCGGAGCTTTTGGTTATTTCCCATCCTATGCATTAGGAAACGTTTATGGTGCACAATTTATGAAGCAGATAGAAAAGGAAGAAGGATCAATAGAAAATATACTTGCAAAAGGTGAACTAGGGTATATTACAAAATGGTTAAATAGAAATATTCATCAATATGGTGCAGCTAAAACGCCTGTAGAAATTATTAAAGCAAGTTGTCATGAAGGCATTAATACCCAGCCACTTATTCAGTATTTCAACGAGAAATATAAGAAGATATATAACCTATAAAAATTAGAGGGAGTATCGCACAAGAGATTAGTTGAGCGATACTCTCTCTAATTTTTATAAAATATAAAGTGGAATAGGGATTAACTTTTTGTAGAGATAGAAGAAAAATGTCTAAAAAGGACAAATAATTAACAAAAGAATATCATACAGGTGTATAATATTATAAAACATTTTAAAAATAAGTAATAGTATATTGATTTTCTGAAAAGATTGATTTATACTTACTTTATTAATTTATTACTTTATCATACTAAAGTGGGGTTGAGAGATGAAAAATTATACATTGCATATTCCAGAAGGTGTCAAAGATTATATTGGTTCAGAAGCGGCACTTAAAGATAGAATCCAAAATCAAATGAAAGAGGCATTTCATTCTTATAGTTATGATTTAATTGAAACACCTACGTTTGAATACTTAAATGTTTTTACAGTAGGCGAAGAAGATTTTCAACAACCTAGTCTATATCATTTAATTAGTCGCCAAGGGGAAATGATGGCACTAAGAAGTGATATGACACGTGCTATTGCTAGAGTTGTGTGCACACAAAAAAGTAATACTTCATTACCACAACGCTACGCTTATATGGCAAGCAGTTTTAGATATC
>JAZKZQ010000016.1:0-17073 GCA_045612745.1 Cellulosilyticum sp.
GGATAAAGTAAGATTGGGTATTTCTGCACCTAAAGAGGTAAGTATTTACCGTGAAGAAATTTATCTTCAAGTACTAGAAAGTAATAAAAAAGCAGTAGATGTATCTAAAAGTGATTTGTTAAATATTGTAAAATTATTTAAAAAATAATATTAATAATAAAAATAATAATTTTTTAAAAAATACTATAAAGTATTTCTTTGAATGCTCGATATATATATTGAAAATTGAAAGTTAAATGGCCAAATAACTTTGTATCAATTTATATTAAATAGTGGCATGGATGCCGGTTAAATTCAAGGAGGAAATTATTATGATAATTAATCACAATATGAATGCTATGAATGCTCATAGAAACAGTGTTTTAAACACAACAGCTACAGGAAAACATATGGAAAAACTTTCTTCAGGTCTTCGTATTAACAGAGCTGGAGATGATGCAGCAGGTCTTGCAATCTCAGAAAAAATGAGAGGCCAAATCAAATCTTTAAATCAAGCACAAAGAAATGCACAAGATGGTATTTCTTACATCCAAACAATGGAAGGTGGTTTAAACGAAGTATCTGATATGCTTACACGTGCAAAAGAAATCTGCACACAAATGGAAAATGGTACATACACAACAAGTGATAAAGCTAATATCTCAGATGAGTTACAAAAATTACAAGATGAAATCACACATATCACAACAAAAACTACATTCAATGGTATTGATATGAAACAAAATGTTGATATTGTTATTGATGATAATAGCAGTAAAGTAACAATTGGATCAGATATTTTTGCTGAAGTTTTAAAAGTTGATATTAAAGATGCTAAAACAGCAGCTGATGTTAGTAAACACATTGATACAGTAAGTACAGCAAGAGGTAAACTTGGTGCACTTCAAAACAGATTAGAGCATACATCAAATAACTTAGGAACAACAGCTGAGAACTTAACAGCTTCTGAATCTCGTATCCGTGATACAGATATGGCTAAAGAAATGGCTAACTTCTCATCTAAAAATATTATTACACAAGCTTCTCAAGCTATGCTTGCTCAAGCTAACCAATTACAACAAGGTGTACTTAGCTTATTAAGATAATAAGATAAGAATCTTAATTGAAAAAAATGTGGAATCTCTATGGAGATTTCCACATTTTTTTTGTGTAATTAATAAAGGAAAGAGTAAATGTAGGGAAATAAAATAAAAAGTTGAAAAAAATGTCAAAAAAGGTATAAAGTCTTTTTCTGTTCTTCCGAAATATATATTGATAAAGCTAAACAAGCTTTAGAACAATAGGCAAGGATGCCAATAAACATCAAGGAGAACACAAAATGATTATTAATCACAACTTAAATGCGATGAACGCACACAGAAACTCAAACATTAACACAACAACAGCTGGTAAATCAATGGAGAAACTTTCTTCAGGTCTTCGTATCAACAGAGCTGGGGATGATGCAGCAGGGCTTGCAATTTCAGAAAAAATGAGAGGCCAAATCAAATCTTTAAATCAAGCACAAAGAAATGCACAAGATGGTATTTCTTACATCCAAACAATGGAAGGTGCTTTAAATGAAGTATCTGATATGCTTACACGTGCAAAAGAAATTTGTACACAAATGGAAAATGGTACATACACAACAAGTGATAAAGCTAATATCACAGATGAATTAGAAAAATTACAAGCAGAAATTGAACATATCAGAACTAACACTACATTCAATGGTATCAAAATGGATGAAGATGTTGATATTGCTATTGATGATAAAGGTAGCAAAGTAACAATTGCAGCTACAGATATTACAGGTATTGATATTTCAGGTGCAACAACAGCAGCTGAAATCAGTGCACATATTGATACAGTAAGTGCAGCTAGAGGTGCTCTTGGTGCGCTTCAAAACAGATTAGAGCATACATCAAACAACTTAGGAACAACAGCTGAAAACTTAACAGCTGCTGAATCACGTATCCGTGATACAGATATGGCTCTTGAGATGACAAAACTTTCATCTAGAAACATTATTACACAAGCTTCTCAAGCTATGCTTGCACAAGCTAACCAATCACAACAAAACGTATTATCTATCTTAAGATAGTTAATTTAAGTATAAAAAAAGGAGTTCTAATGAGCTCCTTTTTTTATACTTAAATTGATAAATATTTAATTTTCAGTTAAATGAACCGATATATTTATATAGATATGAGAGAATAGAATATTTGGGAGGAGTATATGAAAATTTCTTTATGTAGTATTTGTAAGAATGAAGAGAAAAAATGGCTCGTTGTATTAACAGTGTATTAGAAAAATATATTGGTAATTATGTACTTCAATATGCAGATGATACAGCTAAAGAGCAACTTAGTAGATAAAGTAAGTAGTAAGTTAACTTAATGACTAAAGATAAAAGGAATCTAAGACGATAAAGTAAGTATATACACATCACTAGGGAGGGATAAGCGATGAGTGTTAATGAAATGATGTCTATTAATAGCAAACCTACTTCAGATTATCCAGGCTACCAAAATAATGCAAGTACAAATATTCCTAAGGTAAATACAGATAGTAGATCAGAAAAGACGTTGATAGAGGCTATAGAAAAAGCAAATCATATACAATTAAAATCGACAGAGTGTAAATTTTCAATACATGAAGAGACTAAACAGATTATGATTAAACTTATAGATACATCAACAAAAGAGGTAGTGAAGGAGATACCATCAGAAAAGATATTAGATATGTTTGCAACTATGTGTGAAGTTGCTGGGTTGTTTGTAGATGAAAAGAGATAAATAAGGAGTGAAGGTAAATGGGAAATACGATTAGATTTACAGGTCTTTCATCAGGACTAGATACTGAAAGTGTTGTAAAGGCAATTATGACACCTTATCAAGCTAAGATTGATAAGCTTAATCAAAGCCAAACTTTAGCAGAATGGCGTAAAGAAGCATATAAAGAGATGAGTAAAAAGATTCAAGATTTTAGGGATAAGGGTATTTCTAAAATTAAATATGCTGCTACACTTAATAAAGCCAAAGTGGAAATGTCACAAGAAGGTGCCATTAAGGTAGATGCAAGTACTTATATGGGTAATGGTACCCATAAAATACAAGTAAATCAAGTAGCAGAAGCTGCTGTTGTTAGTGCAAAAACGATTAAGGCAGAGAATGGCAGCAAACTTACAAAAGAAAGTTTAGTAAGTGATATTAAAGGTATGCCAGATAATGGTAAGTTTAGTATTAATGGTGTAGTCATTGAATTTGATGAAAATACTACAATAGCAGATTTAGAGGCACAAGTAACCAATAAGCTTAAAGCTGCAGGTGAAGATATAAACTTTAAGTTTGATACAAGTTCAGGAGCATTTTTAATTAATAGTAATACAACTGGTGCTAGCCAAAAAATCACATTAGATGATGGCGGTACAGGTACTCTATCAGCTATGGGGGTAAGTGCTGGGACTTATGAAGGAAAAAATGCCGAAGTTATTTATAATGGTGGTATAAACATTGAATCAGAAACAAATGATATAGAGGTAAATGGTATTAAGTTTACGGTGTTATCTGAAACAGAAAAACCAGTTACAGTAGGTATAACTAAAGATATTGATGGTATGGTCGAAGCAATCACTAGCTTTGTAAATGAGTACAATAGCTTATTAACAGAGATAAATGGTAAGTTAACAGTTGACTCTGCTAAAGGATATGCTCCTTTAACTGACGAACAAAAAGAAGCTATGACAGAAAAAGAGATTGAGAAGTGGGAAGAAAAAATAAAGGGAGCACTCTTTAGAAATGATAGTACACTTAAAGATATTGGAAGCATGTTAAGAACGGCAGCATCAGCTGATTATTCTAAAACTAATGGTTTAGATAGCAAATGTAGTATGCTTGCTCAATTAGGCATATCATCTTCTAGTTGGTCTGAAAGAGGTAAGTTAACAATTGATGAGAAGAAATTAAGAGCAACACTTGAAGAGAATAGTGAAGGTGCTATTTCATTACTTACAACTATGGCTAATAATATTGAAAGAGAGTTAGATAAACGTTCAAGTAGTACTGATTTTAGAAGCTATGGTCAATACTTTGGTGATAAACTACAAACAAATAATATTGCCCAATATAAGAAACAAATTATTACAGCACAAGAAAAATACGATAGATTAGAAAACATGTATTATAAGAAGTTTACAGCTATGGAAACTGCGATGAATAAAATGAACTCACAAAGTTCACTGTTCTCATCGTTATAGAATAACAAATATTTAGGAGGAAAATATGGTAGCAAATCCATATGCAGCATATCAGCAAAATAGTGTTAATACAGCATCAGGACCAGAACTTACACTTATGCTTTACAATGGTGCTATTAAGTTTTGTAATATAGCAGTAGAAGCAATTGGTAATAACAATGTTCAGAAGGCCCATGAAAATATTATCAAGGTAGAAAATATTATAGATGAACTAAGAGCGACATTAGATAAGAAGTATCCGATTGCACTTGAGATGGATGAAATTTACCAATATATATATAAGCTATTAGTAGAAGGTAATATGAAAAAGGATGCACAAACAATAGAAGATGCTTGCTCCCTTATTAGAACATATCGTGATGCATGGCAAATTGCCATGAAATCTAGAAATCAATAGGTATAGATTAAACACAATTAGGTCTCATATAAGGTATGAGACCTAATTTTTATTATAAGCACACAAAGTGTGGATAAATAAAGGTAAGGAAAGAGGGGTAACCTAAGTGACAAAGAAACAATTAATAGAGCAGTTAGTGGAAATTACTAAAATGCAACAAATGGTGTTAGAAGAAGAGAATGTAGATGAATTTATTAGGTTATTAGATAAGAGAGAAGAAGTCATAGAACAAATTCAAGCTTTACATGAAGCAAACCCAGAAACTAAAGATCAACATGAAGAAGCATTAGTATCACAATTAAAAGAAATAGATGAAAAAAATAGAGTAGAGTTTGAAAGACAATTTGAAGAGGTTAAGAAAAAACTACGCGAAGTAAGAACAATGAAAAAGAGAGAAGAACATTATGCCAATCCTTATGATGTTTCATGGGAAGAAGGTGTATTCTTTGATAAGAAAGAGAGAAGATAAATGAAGAATAAAATAGAGCCTAAAATTTCATTGGTAATGATCGTAAAAAATGAAGAAGCAGTATTGGCTAGATGCCTAGAGAGTGTACAAGATATAGTAGATGAGATTGTTGTAGTAGATACAGGTTCTACGGACTGTACTGTAGAAATAGCTAAGCAGTTTAATGCAAGTATCTATGAGTTTGAATGGTGCAATGATTTTAGTGCCGCTAGAAATTTTGCACTTAGTAAAGCTACAGGAGAATGGCGACTTATTTTAGATGCAGATGAGTATATTATGGCAGGAACAAAAGAAGAACTGCTAGATGCAATTAAGATGGGGACAGTAGGCCAAATATTACGTTTTGATGCATTTGAAAAAGATGGAGAAATCAATTATTCCAAAAATTACATTTCTAGATTAATGTATAAAGGAATAGGTTATGTAGGAAAAATTCATGAGCAAGTGGATAGTAATTTACCAAGGGTAAGAATACCGCTAGAAGTAGGACATGATGGCTATTTACATGAAGACAAGTCTGAACGTAATCTGGCTATTTTATATGAAGCAATAGAAGAAGCACCAGAAGATAGCTACATGCTTTATCAGCTTGCACATACATTATATGTAAGTGGTAATAAAGAAGAAGCAATAAAGTGGTATGAGAAGTATTATAAGTATAGTAAGGTTAATGAGGCATACAGGTGTTCAGCTATTGTAGACTATTTATATAATATGATAGCAGTGAAGAAGCTAGAAAATGGATTAACACTTATAGAAAAAGAAGAAAAACGATATCAAGATTCACCAGACTTTAACTTTGTATGTGCGCAGTTTTATAGGGATCTAGTATTGTCTGATGTTCAAAAGTACATAAATTATTTGCCACTTATTGAACAACACTATATTCAGTGTCTAGAAATAGGAGAGACAACCAAGTATGATAGTGTAGTAGGTACAGGAAGTTATGGTGCAGCCTATAATCTAGGTGTATGGTATGAAGTTACAAAACAGTTTGATAAGGCTAAAGTATGCTATGAGATGGCCATAGAATGGGGTTATGAAAAGGCGGCTGAGAGGATGAAGGGACTTTTATAGTAGATATATAGTATATATGTAGGTACTATAATAAGGATATAAAATAACATAGGTAGGAGACGTCAGTATGGATGAGTTAATTAAGATGTTAGGGCATATATATGAGATATTAGAACAAATTAGTACGATTACAACCAATCAAATGACAGTACTTTTGCAATCTCATGAAACGACAGATGAAGCCAGTGATGCCCTAGATATGTTAGAAAGCATGGTGACATTTAAAGAAGAGCTAACAAATGAATTAGTCGCTAAGGAAGAGAGTTTTGATAAGGCTTATAGTAAGTATAGAGGTAAGATAACAGAGCCTGCTTATGTACAGCTTTTTAAAGAGTGGGTTGAGCGGATTATGGCTAAGAAAAAAGAGATTGTAGATGCAGAGCAAAATAATGTGATAATCATGCAAACATTAGCCAAAAAGAAGGCTAAATGTATGGCGATTCCAAAAGCTGCTAGTGAAGTAGCAAAGGCATACAAAAAGCATCAAATAAAAACCTAAATTTTACAAAAAAATATAGAACGATTAGCTTGACGACCTATTCTAGAGTATGATATATTTAGTGTGTACCTAAATAGGTCTTTTTTTTATGGCAATTTTTAAGAGATAAAGCTCAAGTGGAGGTGTCAAAAAATGAGAGTACAAATTACTTTAGCTTGTGAAGAATGCAAGCGTAGAAACTACAATATGACTAAGGATAAAAAAGCACATCCAGATCGTATGGAAACAAAAAAATATTGTAGATTCTGTAAAACACATACAGTACACAAAGAAACTAAAAAATAATTTGTGTACGTAAATCACACCAGGGAGGAAGTGGATTATGATAGGATATTTTAAAGACTTTATTGCAGAAAGCAAACGAGTTGTATGGCCTAACAGAAAAGAACTAATTAAATTAACATTAAACGTTCTAGGATTATCTATTATCGTTGCAATAATCATTTATGCAATGGACTTCGCCATAGGTAGTGGTATCGAAGGACTTATGTATTTAAGAGGGTTATTATAAGATGGAGGAACAAGTTATTATGGAAAAGGCAAAATGGTATGTGGTTCATACATTTTCTGGATATGAGAATAAAGTAAAAGCGAATATTGAGAAAGCGATTAAAAATCGTGATATGGAAGACCTCATCCAAGCTGTTGAAGTTCCTTTGCAACAAGAAATCGAGGAAAAGAACGGTGTTAAAAAAACTGTTCAACGCAAAACATTCCCTGGTTATGTACTAATTAAAATGATAATGACGGATGATACATGGTATGTCGTAAGAAATACCAGAGGAGTTACAGGATTTGTAGGTCCTGACTCTAAGCCAGTTTCACTTTCATTAGAAGAAGTAAAAAACATGGGAATAGAACTCTACGGAGCTGCATCAAAAGTAAATATTGGTGACGCTGTTACCTTACTTACAGGTGCATTTGAAGGCTCTGAAGGGATTGTTAAAGAGATTCACCAAGCTAAGGGGACACTCGTTGTATCTGTTAGCGGATTTGGTAGAGAGTTCCCTGTTGAGATTAATATCAATCAAGTAGAAATATTTGAGTAATATTAATCACGAAGGAAATTACACTTAATTTAAGATGTAGACTTCAATGTATGAGTAATCATTAAATTACAAACGCGCGAGTGGGAGGGAATTCCCCGCGAATACCACATTTTTTTAGGAGGTACTGTAAAATGGCAAAAAAAGTTACAGGTATGATCAAATTACAAATTGCAGCTGGTAAAGCAACTCCAGCTCCACCAGTTGGTCCAGCTCTTGGTCAACACGGTGTTAATATCGTTCAATTTACAAAAGAGTTCAATGAAAGAACAGCAAAAGACGCTGGTTTAATTATTCCAGTTGTTATCACTGTATACCAAGACAGAAGTTTTTCTTTCATCACAAAAACTCCACCAGCAGCTGTTTTATTAAAGAAAGCTTGCGGACTTGAGTCAGGTTCACCTAACTCAATCAAACAAAAAGTAGCTAAAATTTCTAAAGAAGAAATTACAAAAATTGCTGAATTAAAAATGCCTGACTTAAACGCAGGTAGCATTGAAGCAGCTATCAGCATGATCGCTGGTACAGCTCGTTCAATGGGTATCACAATTGAAGAATAATTTTTAGTAGAATAAATTTAGGCGCGTAACTATTTACGTGGGAGGGCACAGACCCCGATAAGACCACAAGGAGGTAAAGTAATGAAAAGAGGAAAAAAATATATTGAAGCTGCTAAATTAGTAGACCGTACAATGGTTTATGATCCAGCAGAAGTATTTGCATTAGTAGAAAAAACATCAACTGCTAAATTTGATGAAACAGTTGAAGCACACATCAAATTAGGTGTAGACAGCCGTCACGCTGATCAACAAGTTCGTGGTGCTATCGTATTACCACACGGTACAGGTAAAACTCAAAGAGTTTTAGTATTCGCTAAAGGTACTAAAGCTGATGAAGCTTTAGCTGCAGGTGCTGACTTTGTTGGTGGCGAAGACCTTATTCCAAAAATCCAAAATGAAGGTTGGTTTGAATTTGACGTTGTAGTTGCAACTCCAGACATGATGGGTGTTGTTGGTAGACTTGGTCGTGTACTTGGACCAAAAGGTTTAATGCCAAACCCTAAAGCTGGTACAGTAACAATGGACGTAACAAAAGCAATCCAAGATATCAAAGCTGGTAAAATCGAATACCGTCTTGACAAAACAAACATCATTCACGTTCCAATCGGTAAAGTATCTTTCGGAGCTGAAAAATTACAAGACAACTTCCACACATTAATGAGTGCAGTTATAAAAGCGAAACCAGCTGCTGCTAAAGGTCAATACCTTCGTAGCATCTCTGTTTCAACAACAATGGGTCCTGGTATCAAAGTAAACCCAATGAAAGCTGATCAATAATAGATAAAGGTGTGTTATAGGGCTAATGCAAATTAGTTCTATAACACACTTTTTGTTTAGAAAAATAATATTTTATTCCTGTTAATTTTTTAATTAATAATTTTATGTTTGTCTATAATTTTTGCTAAGTTGTCAAAGAATCGGCTAACTACAGAAGCGAATAGCCTGTATCAATGTATTTTGGTATTTCAATGGTGGAATTTATATATATAATTGCAGTAGGAATAAAATTCTATTCTGATATATGACAAAAAACTTTAAAAGGGTAGATTTAGAAGTCTTAATAAAGATCAAAATAAGACGATGTATAATAGAGAGAAGATAAAAGTTAATATAAATATTGCTGAATTAACAATGATATAGTGTTTGAATAAAGCAAATAAAACAGATAAGTGAATAAGGACAATAAAGTTTTATGTTCTTGAAATTAAATAATGTATATTTATATATAATAGCTGTGAGGATATAATAATGAAGAAAAAAATTTTTGTTACAAGAACATCTATGCCCACATATGAGGAATATATTGAAAAAATACGGCCTCTTTGGGATTCACATCTTATTACCAATATGGGGGTATATCACAGGGAGTTAGAGGAAGAGTTGCGAGAGTACTTACAAGTTCCATTGTTGTCTTTAATGGTAAATGGTCATATGGCACTGGAAATGGCAATTCAGTCATTTGATTTTCCGGAAGGATCAGAAGTTATAACGACGCCATTTACGTTTATTTCAACGACGCATGCAATAGTTAGAAATCATCTTTGTCCAGTATTTTGTGATATCAAAGAAACTGATGGGACTATAGATGAATCGAAGATTGAAAATTTAATTACGGAAAAAACAGTAGCTATTCTGCCTGTACATGTTTATGGAAATGTCTGCAATATAGAGGCTATAGAGCATATTGCATGGAAATATGGGCTTAAAGTGATTTATGATGCAGCTCATGCATTTGGAGTAAAATATAAAAATAAAGGAATTGGTACTTATGGAGATGCTTCTATCTTTAGTTTTCATGCAACAAAAGTATTTAATACTATAGAAGGTGGAGCAGTTACATTTTCAAAACCTGAAATATATGAAAAATTATATAATTTAAAAAACTTTGGGATTCGTGGCGAAGAAATAGTAAGTGATATTGGTGCTAATGCTAAAATGAATGAATTTTGTGCAGCAATGGGCTTATGTAATATCAAGTATATTAATAAAAGCTTATTTGAAAGAAAGAAAAAATATGAATATTATAAGAATGCATTAATGCATATCAGAGGTATAACTTTTTTTGAGGAAAATGATAATGTTTGTAGAAATTATTCTTATTTTCCTATTCGTATTACTGAAGAATATCATATAAATAGAGATCAATTATATGATTTATTAAAGGAAAATAATATTTATTCAAGAAAATATTTCTATCCTTTAACAGCTGATCAAGTATGTTTCAAAAATAAGTATAAATATAATGAACTTAGTAGAGCACGAAAGATTGCATCTCAGATTTTAACTTTACCATTTTATGAGGAAATTCAACGATCAGAAATGGATAAAATTATATCTATAATAAGTAGATAAGGATAAGTTATGAAGTGTTTTTCATAATAAGATATGAATTAAAGAGAAAGATTTTACTTAATGAATACAATTGGTTAATTTAATATAATTAAGTATGTTTTTAAAGTTGAAATAAAAAGAGGATATTTTATGAATAAAGTTCCATTAGCAAGTCCATCACTGATGATTACTGAGTTTTGTACATTAAAATGCAAGCTATGTTTAGCATATGTACCATATTATGATAAACCAAAGATGTTATCTTTTGAAGAAGCTCAAAGTGTATTAGAAAATTATTTTCAAATTATAGATACAGTTGACAAATTTTCAATCACAGGAGGAGAACCATTAATCAATCCATGTATTGATGATATTATCCAGTTAATATTTAAATATGAGGATCAAATTAGTAAAGAGATAATACTGATAACAAATAGTACGATTGAATTATCAGAAAAACTGCTATCAGTATTATCTATCAATAGAGGGCAATTACATATATGTACGCGATCTTTTTACAGGATATATAAAGAATTGATTCCGTTTACAGATGCAGATTATATGATTTGTTAGATGAAGGGACAAGTACTGAAGAAAAAGAAAGCATTTAAGCAATTTATTAAAGTGCAAAAGTACGACAGCATGTGCATACTGCGGTGGGAGAATGGAATGAGGCAATTGTATCCAGCAGCTGAACAAATTAAATAAATAATATTAAAATAATGTAAGGAGATATTGTATGAATAAGAAAACAGTCTATATTTATTTGCAGTCTTATGAAAGTGGATTTAAATATTTAAAAAGAGCTTTAGATAGTATAAAAGAACAGACATATGAAAATTTTGTATGTTTAATATACGATAATTGTTCGGGAAGTGATACAAGAGATTTTCTTAAGGAATATGTTAAAGAAGATCATAGATTTCGCTTGACTTTTTTTGATGAAATTAGTGAGCAACCTATTGGATGGAGGTATGGAATTCCTGAAATATTAGCCTTATGTAATGGAGAAGAGGGATACTATTGTAGAGTCGATGCAGATGATACACTAGAACCTACTTGCCTTGAGACTATGATTAATCATATTGAGCAGGACAATCTAGATATGGTGTGTGGTAGTAGTAGATTTTTAGATGCAGAGAATGATACTGAATTAAGTGTACGTTCAATAGAAAAAAATATTATTCTTGAAGGAGAGTTATTTGGAGACTTATTTAAAGAATATTATCAAATTATGAGAACTCATTGGGGAAAGCTGATTAAGTTGTCTGTACTAAATGAGATGAATTTATCCAACCTTAAAGTTGTTCCTTATGGGGCAGATACTTTATTTGTTAGGGAAGCATTATTAAGATGTAAACGAGTAGGGATTATTAAAGATGTAATATATAATTACTATTTATATAATGAAAATCGCAATTATAATTCTGATAGAAAGAGGATTATTGCTCCTCAGATATTGTTTGATAGGGATTCTAGTTATTTGATGCAAAAGTGTGGGGAAGTTTCAAAAGCTAATACGAATCTTTTATTGCACGTATATTATTGTGAATCTAGAGATGTAATAAATCTCATTATTTCTGGAGCATTTGGCGATGTAAATAAGATTCTTTTAATGTATGATGTAATTAGCTGTAATGCAACACGTTCATTATGTAGGATAGGGTATAGTAGTAAATATGCTGGAGTTGGTGAGTGGTTAGTAAATCAGGATGTTTTTGAAAATGAGGAAGTTACAAGGAAGGCAGCAGAAATATTCGCTATCATTCATTATATTCCTAAGAAATTGGCAATGTATGATGGAATAAGATTATATCAATTATTGGTTGATATCTATAAGTTTTGGGATTGCCCTATGCTGAAAGTAGTAATTGAGAATTATATACTGCAAATAGTACGACAAGAAGTATTATTACAGAGCAGTACTCTTTTTTTCGCTACTCAATATAAGCAGTTGATTAGTACTATTTTAAATAAGCAACTTAATGAAGGTTTGGCCTTAGTTAAGGAGTATTTAGAAAATGAACAAGGATATGTAAATAAGAGTAGAAATATTCTTATAGAGCTTGGATTAAATATTGCGGCACTTAAAGAAGATGAGAGCAACTTCATTTATATGAAAAAGAAACAAATTGAACTATTTCTAAAGATAGATAGAGAATTTGCAGAGAAAGAATTATATGACTATCTGGAAATATTACCTGGGGATAAAGAATTATTAAGTATGAAAGCAGCGTTAGAATAATTATTAAGTTAAAGGAGTTTTTATGAGACTTGCCATTATGCAACCATACTTATTCCCTTATATTGGATACTATTCGTTGATAAAGAACTCAGACCATTTTGTTTTCTTTGATACACCACAATATATTCGAAAAGGATGGATTAACCGAAATCGTATACTTAGTTGTTCCAATGAGCCTATTTTTTTTACAGTACCTATAAAGAAATGTAGTAGAAATACTGCAATAAACGCTGTATATATTAATGATTCTATGTCATGGAAAGAAAAAATCTATGGTCAATTAAGTATATATAAAAATAAAGCGCCATACTATAATGATACACTAGAACTGATAAAAACAGTTCTAGAATCAGAAGAAAAATCCATATCAGAGTTAGCCATTAATAGTATAAAAATTACATCAGAATATTTAGAGATTGATAAGAAGTTTGATGTCTTTTCTGAAATGGGAATGAATGATATCCAAGTAGATGCGCCAGATGAATGGGCATTGTATATTACAAAACGGATGGGGTATGATACATACATCAATCCACCAGGCGGAAAAGAATTTTTTGATTCAATGAAATATGAGCAAGAGAAGATTAATCTACTTTTCTTAGAACAAGAAATGATTCCTTATAAGCAGATTTATGGAGATTTTATACCTGGATTATCAATTATAGATGTTTTAATGTTCTGCAATATTAATGAGATTAATGATATGATGAATTGTTTTAAGATGATTTAAAGTAGCTATAGAAATAACATATATAAGAAAAGGATGAATATTATGCTGAAAGCAAATGTAAATAGAACTGTGTTGAATGTTGTAGGTGGTTGTAATCTGAATTGTAAGAATTGATTAGCGTTCATTCCGTACTATAAAGAAAAATGGATTATGAGTTATAGTGAAGCAAGCAAAATACTAAAAAAATATTTTGAAGTAGTAGATACAGTTAAGTGGTTTACAATAACAGGAGGAGAACCACTGTTAAATCCAGAAATAGCAAGAATATTAAATGAGGTAAACAAGTATAAAGAACAAGTAAATGTAAGTATAGATTTTGTAACCAATGCATCATTAAATATACCTGAAGAGGTGCTAGATTTCTTTGAGAATAATAAAGAACATACACGAATTATTCTCAGCAATTATGGAGCTGATTTATCTGTAAAAATAGATGACATAGAAAGAGAATTAATAAGAAGAGGTATCACATATAGAATCAGCAAATTTACTGGAAGTGGCTTGTATTATGACGGATGGATTGATTTCTCTGATCACACATTAAAACATAAAACACTCGAGAAAAGAGATGAGAATGGCGCAAAATGTTTACATGGATCAGGAAAGTACTTTGTAATCAATGATGGATGTATACATAGATGCTCCAGATCTTATTGGAGAATCAGAAATAAACATATTCCAGCTATTGAAGGGAAATATGTTCCTCTTATGGATGATTCTGTATCCCTTGAGAAGAAAAAAGAACTATTAGTTGGAATGCTAAATCAAGTAAGTGTGACATCATGTGCGTATTGCGTTGGGTTTAGAAATGATGTACCTAGAGTGGAACCAGCAATACAACTTAAAAGGTAAGGAGGATTTTTAGTATGAATAAAAAGATATTAGTTACTGGTCTTTGTACATTGCATTGGGGAAGATTGCAATATGGAAATGTGGGTAATTATTACATTGTAGAACCATTATTTCGCTTATTACATTCATTTTTCCCAGATTATGAGATAGTGACTACTTTTCAAATGGACGATGAATTTATAAAAAATGAAAGAATTAATGTATTACCAATGGAACTATATTATTCTTGGGATGAGAATGATGTGACAAAAGCATTGAATGATCTTCAGAATACTTATGATATCTTAAAATCAGGTGAAAATGGAAAGACAATTGAAGCAAATCCTTATGTGAAAATTGTAAGTGAATGTGAATATGTCATAAATGTTTCAGGAGATATGTGGGGAGATAATGCGGAGCATGTAGGTAAAGACCGACTTTATGTTGATTGTTTAAAGATGCAAGTAGCACAGCTTCTAGGTAAAAAGACTATTTTATATGCAGTTACTCCAGGTCCTTTTCAGAACGTAAAAGATGCTGATTTAGCTAAAGAAGTATTTGAAAAGTTTAGTTTAGTTGTGATTCGAGAAAAAGTGTCCTTAGAAAATTTAAAAAGATGGGGATTAAAAACGGACCATGTTATTTATGCACCATGCCCATCTTTTTTATTTGAGGCAGATTGTTCGTATGAGTCAAAGTGGACTAAGATGATCGATGAAGTTAAAAGTAATGATAGAGTAGCTGTGGGGATGACCTTTGGCGGATTTAATATGCCAGAGGGACCATATGATATGTGGCCACGTTCTGAAAGTCAATATGAGAATTTTAGAGAAATTGTAGAACATGTTATTAAGGATTTAAATGGAGATATCATATTATTTTCTCATACAAATGGATTTGATCTTCCACCTAACTTTAAGTTAAAGAATGGAAGAGATTTCAATATATTAAATGATTTTTACCACATATTAATAAAGAGTAGACCTGAATTAAAGAAACACATCATATTAGTTAATGAACCTTTAGTGCCTAAGAGACTTAAAGCAGTGATTGGTAAGTTTGATATGCTTATAACTGGAAGAGTACATGCATCTGTAGCAGCTATAAGTCAGTATGTACCTACTGTATTTGTTGAATATGATCAGCGCGTAATATATAGTGATAAAATGTTTGGTTTCTCTCAACAAGTGGGATTAGAAGAATATGTTTGTGCACCAGGGAATCTAAATGAATTTAGAAATAAAGTAGACCGTTGTTTTGCGGAGAGAAAAATGATACATAGAGACTTATGTGTTAGAATGCCAGAATTACAAACGGAAGTTAAGAAAGCATATAAGGTTATTCAAAATGTTTGAGGTTTCTTGTAAGTGGTGTAGTGGAGAGGTATATAAAGACAAAGTAGAAAAGTTTTTATATGAAGTAGATGAGCAAATAATTCCTAGTTTATCTTCACGTGTAAATATTTCAAAGTATGCTGATAAAATCACTAAATATGCTGATACTGTATTTGGATATTCTGATAATTTAGCTGAAGAGGTAGCAGCTTGTTCAGTATACTGTAATAGTGAGATAGCTTTTATTACTTCTTTTGCGGTAAAAAGAGAATATAGAAACAGGCATATTGGATCAATACTCATGAATGAAGTAATCAGACATTGTGAAGCGCAAAAATGTACGGAAATACAATTAGAAGTATATAATGAGAATATATATGCAAGGATGTTCTATATGAATAGAGGGTTCAGTGAAATTAAATCATTGGAGAAAAGCAAGATATTACAGTTGATGCTTTGAAGATATACAATTAGACATAGTTGACAGCTTGTTTTGAATATGATACAATGAGTTCTGTTGAACAGAATACTGTACCGCAGACAGTAGGTGCCACTAGGCATAACGTATACAACCTACCGAGGTCTTATATAAAATGGACGGATGTATAGCCACTTTGCCTGCGGAAAAGAGCAAAGTGGCATTTTTTATGGCTAAATAGTTTTATTTAGTTTCGAAATAATCAAGGAGGTGCAGGAATGGCAAAAGTAGAACAAAAACAACTCGTTGTTAACCAAATCAAAGAAAGACTTAATGGAGCTTCTTCAGTTTTATTAGTAGACTACCGTGGTCTTACAGTAGAACAAGATACACAACTTCGTAAAGAGCTTCGTGAGGCTGGTGTTGAGTACAAAGTATACAAAAACACTATGGTTAACTTCGCTATTGAAGGAACAGAGTTCGCTGAGATTTCTAAAGATCTTGAAGGACCAACAGCTATCGCTATTTCATATGAAGATGCAACAGCAGGTCCAAGAATTCTTGCTAAAGTAGCTAAAGCTAACGACAAATTAGAATTTAAATCAGGTGTTGTAGAAGGTAACTACTATGATGCTAAAGGTATGATGGCTATCGGTAATATCGCTCCTAGAGAAGAATTACTTGGTCGTTTACTTGGAAGCTTCAAATCACCTATGGCAAGCTTTGCACGTGTTATCAAACAAGTTGCAGAGAAAGAAGCTTAATTTATTAAGCAAATTAGAGTGTAGAGCTCAATTCGAATTACAGATTAAAAATATAATTTAAAAATTTATGGAGGCATTTATCATGGCAAAATTATCAATCCAAGAAATTATCGATGCAGTTAAAGAATTAACTAT
>JAZKZQ010000017.1:0-5890 GCA_045612745.1 Cellulosilyticum sp.
AGCTATATCTTTTTTTAGTAAACAGTAAAAATTAAAATTTGTTTTAGGTGCAACATAAATTTTTAGCATATTATTTTTTAAACATATGTTAGGGTATAAAATTACTTTTATTTTTAGAATCAAGATAGGATATGCACAATACACAAAACTATACTTCTTGCACAATTACTATGGAAAGATAAAAAAAAAGAATATATAATTTAAATATGAAATGCAATAAAACTATTACTGAAGACTAATTAAAGGAGACATCATGGAAGAAGATATTCTATTTATGAAAGAGGCACTTATAGAAGCCCAAAAAGCATATGAGTTAGATGAAACACCTATAGGTGCTGTAATCGTTTATAATGGTCAGATTATAGGCAGGGGGTGTAATAGACGAAATACGGACAAGAATTCACTAGCTCATGCAGAAATAATTGCTATTAATCAGGCTTGTGAAAAAATAGGGGATTGGCGATTAGAGGAATGTACAATGTATGTTACCCTAGAGCCTTGCCCAATGTGTGCAGGGGCAATAGTACAAGCTAGAATACCTAGAGTTGTATTTGGTGCAACAAGTCCAAAAGCAGGTTTTGGTGGTTCTATAATTAATGTGTTACAAATGGACGCTTTAAACCATAGATGTGAGGTCGTACAGGGAATAGTTGAACAACAGTCAACTGCTTTATTAAAGCAATATTTTAGAAACATGAGAAATAAAAAATCTAAGGAATAATATTGGAGGCAATTATGGCAACTTATCCAAGACACAAAAAAGCAAGAATGATTAGAGATTATATGATTGAAAAAGATGTAATTAAAATGTTCAAAGAAGAAGAACAAGAGAAAGTAATTTTATTTAGAACTGTATATCCTATGAAAGGCGATAATAAACCGGTTGTAATTAATGTAGATGATACACCTTATGTTGGCACACAAATCTTAGTTGCAGCAGAAGTACCAGCTGAGAAAAGAGGAGAAGTGTTAGAACTTATTAATAAATTTAATTTAGAATTACCAACAGTTAAATATGTATTAACAGCAGATGATGGTATTGTAGCATCTATGTTCTTCCCAGCAGATGAGGAACATTTTGATGCAGAACGTATCGTAAGAACAACTGTAGAAGTTATGAGAGTTGTAGCTGATAGACAATATGAAGCGCTTAAAGAAGTTCTTCTTTAAAAAACAGTAATTGACATATGGCATGAAAGATGCTAAGATATGTTTGTGACATAAATAAGTCAAAAAATTTCCGTGCTAGCCGGGGAGGCAGCGGTGCCCTGCACTTGCAATCCGCTATAGCAAGGGTGATGCTTCGTCTGAGGCATTAATTTGTATGGTCTGCCTTTAGTAAGTGGCGATGAGAATTGGGTCTTACGCAATAGGCACTTGTGAACCGTGTCAGGTCCGGAAGGAAGCAGCACTAAGCAAGCCCGTCTATGTGCCGTGAGGGTGCCTAGTTTGAGTTAACTGCTGGAGTAACGCGTATGGGTTATTGTCGAAGCGAAGTGCACGGATTATTAATAAGTATTTAACAGCGAGCTAAGGCTCGTTTTTTATTTGGAAAAGTATAAAAAAAGCCTTGCTAAATGATTCAGTTTAGCGAGGCTTTTTTCTTACTTATGAAGTAAAGATTGATAGCGTTGTCTATATTCAGTAGGTGTGTGATGAATGTATTTTTTAAAGAGTTTAGCGAAATAAGCTGTATCATTAAAACCTACTTTATCACAAATTTCTGAAATAGAAAGTGTTGAATCCCTAAGCATAATGGTTGACATATTAATGCGTTGCTTATTAAGATAAGTGATAATAGTTTCCCCCGTTGCTTCATAGAAGCGATCACTTAATGTTGTGCGATTAATATGAAACTTTTTGCTAAGCTCAGGAATTGTAATTTTTTCTCTATAATTATTATGTAAGTACAATAACACATCATGCATTTCTAAAGAGGTGTCAGAAATGATGACTTTGTACAATAACTCATTCGTTTTTACAAGATGTTCAATATAGGTAATGATATTGTATATTAGAGAATGGCTATCATAACGGGTGGTATTGTTTTTTTCAAGAAGTGTCAAATACTTTTGAATTTGCCAAATGGCAGGTTCTGAAGATTTGACTTGTCCAATATAATTTTCTGTTCGTGTAAAGAAAATTGATAATTTGAGAGCAAGTTCAATATCATCTGGAGAAAAAGAATGGTGAAAATATCGAACTGTTTCAAAGTTAAAAGAAGCATTTAATATGCTTGGGTGAAAAGAAAGAATCTTTCCGCTTAAATCTGTACCTTTAGTAATAATAAGATTTTCTGTTTCATTAATACATAGTACCATTGGTGATATAAGTGCTATATTTACACCATTGATAGTACATTTACCAGAGCCTTTTTCTATGATAACAATACTAAATCTATCATTATGCATAATATGCTGAGGGAAATGATTTTTATCAATAATATCTAAAGAATATCTAAATGGTACATTATTAGGAGCAAACCTACTTATAAAATCCATATAAGCACCTCTTTTGTAAAATTGGAAATATAGATATTTAACATTCATTATAAAAAATATAGCATAGTTTACAAAAAACCGCAACTCATGTTAGTATCCCTAGAGTGACATATTAAGTAAAGTGAAAGATACAGTAATACTCCAAAAGAAAATAAGCTTTTACTTTTGGAGTATGCAGAGGGTTAAATAATATTGATAATTGCTAGTATAATGAGTATAAGACCGCTGAGCCAAGATATATCTACAGCTAGTGAATCTGCAAATTTTTTACCTAGTAAGGCACCTGAGAATATGGCAAGGCTGTTTAAAATAAGCGAAAGAGGAACAATTTGAAATAGATTAATGGAAGTTAAGCCAAAGCCTAAGCCTACGACTATGCTATCTAAGGAGAGTGCAATACCTAGATAAATTGCTTCTTTAGTATTTAGGCTCTTAGAGTGATCTAAATCAGCTTTAGTAGCATCAGCGTATACATTTAAAATAAGCTTAAAGTCAAAGATTTTGAATTCTATATGATTAGTATTCTCTGCTTTTTTATTTAAAAAGTTTTTAAGCAATCCTTCAAAAAGTGTACTTATACCTAAAATGAGTAGGAGACTGAAGGAAATAAAGCTAGTTAAGTTGATGGGTAAAAAGGTCTTTATCCAGGAACCTAGTAAAAGAGAGAATACCAAAAATATAGTTGAGATAATGGACATCAGTGCCCCGGATGTAAACGGAATTTTAATTTTATTGGTACCATAAGCAAAGCTGGCTGCAATGGCATCAATACATAAAGAAAGAACTAGTAAAAGAGATTCTAACATGATATAAACCTCAGCATAATGTTCTAGTATATATATTATGGAAAGTAGGATGGAAATGTAGCTTGGTTGCTGTTTTTTACATTAGAAAAAAGCCGTAGCATATAGGAAGCTACGACTATAAGTAAAGCTTATGATAGATGTTTTTTATAAAAATCAAGCACAGTATTTAGATAAGGGATGAAAATATCATTGGATGTACTAAATAATTCGTGTTTAGCGCCTTTAACAAAAATTATTTCTGCATTTGGCGCATGATTTACAAATTGGTATTGGGGCTCTGGGAGTACAAGGCTATCATGCTCTGATTGGAAAAGTAAGATAGGCGTTGTAGCACGTGCAGCATTTTCTGGCTTAACCATTTCTTTGGTAGCGCGTAGTGATTCTTTAAGCCAAGAATAAGAGGCACCATTTGTCTGTAGGTGTTCATTTGTTATTTTTTTATTAAAGTAGTAATTAAAACGTGCAAGAGAACTTGAAGAACTCTCGTTAATATCTGCAATGGACTCAAATGGACCGTGAGATATAATATATTTTGAACCTTGGCCCATAAGTGTAGCTGAACTAGATAATAAATTTGCAGCAAATCTAGGAACTGATCCGAGGTTAATTCCCATCATAGGTGAAGAAAGTACAGCAGCATCAAATAGGTCTGGATATTCTTCTAAAAGTAATGTACTAATTCCTCCGCCCATAGAGTGTGCATAGAGAAATAGTGGTAAATCACCTTTTTGTGGTATAACAATTTCGTTCACAAAAGTATATAAATCATCTACATAACTATTGAAATCTTTTACATCAACTAAGGATGGATCAGTTACAGTACGTTCAGATAAACCATGTCCACGATGATCAATAGTAAAAACATTGTAACCTTCTTGAAGGAAGTAATACGCTAGTTCAGTGTATTTTTCTAAGGATTCAGTAAAGCCGTGAGAAATAACAATATTTCCTTTTGGTGAAGGTGTAGTATAATATTCATAATAAATATCTGAATCATCAGTACTAGTAAAATATCCTGAAGTAGAAACCGATGCAATGAATGGTTCTACAATTTCAAGCATTTGTTTTTCAAAATTATCTTCAGATAATACATGGTTATTTTCTGTTAATGATAAATTCAAATTTATCATTTCTGCCGGTGTGGTGCTTTTAGTAGAGGTGAAGAAGCTGATAATTGCAATAAGAATAATAATTGCAATGCCTCCTAGTGGTTTTGCATATTTCTTAATCATTTTAATTCCTTTCAGTTAATAAGTTATTTGTATTAACAAATATAGTATCGACAAATTATGTAAAAACAAAAGTGTGTTTTGTAAAAAATACTTTATCTTGTAAATATATGTTACTTTATTACTTCTATGGAACAATATAAATGTAAAGTATTAGAAATAATAAAAATGTGGTATAATAAAAGATAGTGATTTTTAGTAAGAAAAGTAAAAATAGTTTTCTAGGAAAGGGGTAAACATGAGTTACTTGGCATTGTATAGAAAATATCGTCCTAAGACTTTTGATGATGTTGTAGGACAAGAACACATTGTAAGAACATTAAAGAATCAAATCAATTCCCATCGTGTGGCTCATGCCTATTTATTTACAGGAAGTAGAGGAACAGGTAAGACGTCTATTGCAAAGATCTTTGCAAGAGCTGTCAACTGTGAATCTCCTGTTAATGGTTCAGCCTGTGGCGAATGTGAAACTTGTAAGAGAGTACAGGATGGTACAGGAATTAATATTATTGAGATGGATGCAGCTTCTCATAATGGTGTAGATAATATTCGTGAAATTAATGAAGAAGTTAAATATACACCGGCAGTAGGTAAATATAAAGTGTATATTATTGATGAGGTGCATATGCTTTCTATTGGTGCCTTTAATGCACTTTTAAAAACATTAGAAGAACCACCAGCACATGTAATTTTTATATTAGCAACTACAGACCCACAAAAAATTCCTGTAACAATTTTATCTAGATGTCAGCGATTTGATTTTAAACGTATTTCTGCTAGAGAAATTGAAGCTTGTTTAAAAAGTTATATGGAAAAAGAAAATATAGATATTGAAGAAAAAGCACTTGCTTATATTGCTAGAATTGCAGATGGTGGTATGCGAGATGCACTGAGCATATTGGAACAAAGTATTTCTTTTTACTTTGGTGAGCATATTACAATGGAAAAGGTATTATACCTTGTAGGGGCAGTAGATAGTAGTATATTATTTGATATGATTAATGCTATAGTTGAGAAGGACGCTTCTAAGGTATTCGTACTTTGTGATGAAGTTAATAGACAAGGTCGTAGTATTAGACAGTTTGTAAGTGATTTACTAGAACATAGTCGTAATCTATTAGTAGCAAAGACAACTAATAATGCGGCAGAAGTGTTAGATTATAGTGATGAGTATATAACTACCTTAAAGCAGCAGGCAGAAGGTATTAATACAAATGAACTGATGCGTTATATTAAACAATTTGGGACACTAGAGTACGAACTAAGGACAGCGATTTCACCGAGGGTTTTATTAGAGGTGGCAGTGCTTAAGCTTTGTGAAGTACAGATGGACGACTCGCCAGAGAGTATGATG
>JAZKZQ010000018.1:0-6078 GCA_045612745.1 Cellulosilyticum sp.
TATTAGTTATACATAATTATTTTTAAAAATAGTAACCCCCTCTAATTGGAGAGGGGTTTTATTATGCCATTTTATAGAGTAAATATAAAGAATGAGGAAACTGAATGAATACGAGTTTATTAACCATGACTAAGCAGCGGCTGCAAACATATTATGATGCAGAAGCTGCTATTTTAATGAGCCAATCTTACACCATAGGGAGCAGATCTTTAACAAGAGCCGATTTAAGTGAGGTAAGACAGGCAATTAAGCAGCTAGAAGCTAAACTTTTACAATTAGAAAATAAAACAAAGAAAGTCAGGCGGATTATTCCAATGGATAGATAGGAGGTGAAGCAGTGAATGCTGTAGATAGGTTTTGGGAGTTTGTAAGCCCACAGGTAGCACTTAAGCGTGAGGCAGCTAGAATAAAACTTAATATGGTGAGAAACATTCAAAATAGTGGTTATGATGAAGGTGGTGCTAGTACTAAAAGAAATGCCATGAAAGGCTGGTATGCTGAAAGTTTGAGTCCACAAGAGGATATTGACTTAAATTTAAATACTTTAAGGCATAGGTCTAGAAGTTTATTTATGACAGCGCCTTTAGCCACTAGTGCGATTAAGACGAATCGTACTAATGTAGTAGGGGCAGGCCTTAAGCTTAAAAGTCGTATTGATTTTAAGGCATTGGGTATAAGTCATGAAGCCGCAGATCAATTAGAAAAACAAATCGAGAGGGAATTTAACCTATGGGCGGAGTCAAAACGCTGTGATAATTTAGGCCTTAATGATTTCTATGAATTACAGCAGGTAGCTTTAATGTCTTGGCTTATTAATGGGGACTGTTTTGCACTGATTAAACATTTACCCACTACTGATTATATGCCTTATGGGCTTAAAGTTCATTTAATTGAAGGTGACCGCATTGCAACACCTCAGACAACTGGTGATTATATTAATTTAAGATATAAGGCACCTAATGGAAATCGCATTTACAATGGTGTGGAGATAGATAAGGAGGGGGCAGTAGTCGCTTATCATATATGTAACACTTATCCGGATTCAAGTTTAGATGTACAAAGAGAATGGCAAAGAGTAGAAGCCTTTGGTGCACAAACAGGCCTGCCCAATGTATTACAAGTCATGGAAGCTGAAAGGCCGGACCAATATAGAGGTGTACCGTATTTAGCTACTGTTATTGAAAGTTTAAAGCAGCTGACAAGGTATACTGAAGCAGAGCTTATGGCAGCAGTGATTAATGCATTTTTTACTGTGTTTGTGAAATCAGAGTCTCCAGATGAAACAGCTAGAGATTTTGAGGGCGTTGTAGATGAAGAAGCACCTATTGAAACACCGGATTATAAGCTAGGACCAGGTGCTATTAATATTTTAAATGAAGGAGAAAGTATTGAGATTGCCGATGCAAAAAGACCTAATGTAAATTTTGATGGTTTTGTTTCGGCGATGGCTAAATATATAGGGGCAGCCTTAGAAATACCTTATGAGCTTTTAACAAAGTCTTTCACATCCAGTTATTCAGCCAGCAGAGCGGCTTTACTGGAAGCGTGGAAGGCTTTTAAAATGCGTCGAACTTGGTTTGCTAATGATTTTTGTCAGCCTATTTATGAAATATGGCTTTGTGAAGCTGTGGCAAGAGGGCGGATTAAAGCACCAGGTTTTTTTAATGATCCTGTCATTCGCAAGGCTTATTCAAGAGCAGATTGGAATGGTCCAGCACCAGGTCAATTAGATCCAGTCAAAGAAGTTACAGCAGCAGCTAAACGTGTGGAAAATGGTTTTTCTACTAGAGAGCGAGAAACTATTGAGATGAATGGAGGTGACTTTGATCGTAATGTAGAGCAGTTAGTTTTAGAGAATGAAAAAATGCAAGCCATACAAAAAAGAGAGGGTGAATAAAATTGCCAAAGATTATTAATGTGAAGGGGTTTATTATACCCCAGGAATATGAATGGGCTTATGCCTGGCTAGGTTATCCTTATACCACTGCCAAAATGGTAACAGAGGCTTTACAGCAGGCTAATGGTGAAGAGGTAGAAGTTCATATTAATTCTTATGGTGGCTCCACTTATGTAGGAAGTGAAATTTATACAGCCTTAAAAGACTATAAAGGCAAGGTTTTAAATAAGATTGTAGGTCTTGCCGCCAGTGCTGCAAGTATTGTGGCAATGGCAGCAGAATGTTGGATTAGTCCCACAGGAGAAGTGATGATTCATTGTGCCTCTACAGGCAATGAAGGAAATTACCGCTCTATGGAGGATACCAGTCAAATGTTACAGGTAGTAGACCGTACCCTTGTAAATGCTTATAGGCTTAAAACCGGTATGAGTGAAGCGGAAGTAAAAGAGCTGATGAATAATGAAACCTGGTTAACACCTCAGCAGGCCTTAAATCTCAAATTGGTAGATAAAATTATGTTTGTAGAAGAAGGTCAGTTAGATGATGCAGCACCATTGCAACCTGTTGCGGCTCTACATGAAGGCTTTATCATGCCTAATACAGACATTGTCAATGAGCTGATTAAATGTGGCAATGTGGAGGCTTTTAAGGCTAAATATATGGATGCTTCAAAAGGACCAAGCGTACCTATCAATACGCTAGACAATAAAATAAATGATAAAACAGAGGAAGGAGAAAGCATAATGACATTAGATGAATTAAAAGCACAATACCCTGATTTAGTAAATCAAATCCGTAATGAAGGAAGAGAGGAGGGGATGCAATCAGAAAGGGCACGTATTCAAGGCATTGAACAAATTTCAAATAGCATTCCATCAGAGATGGTGGAAGATGCCAAGTATACAAATCCTATGAATGCACAGGAGTTAGCCTTTAATGCCTTGCAAGATGCTGCTAAAAAAGGACAACAGTTTTTAAATCACTTGGCACAAGATAGTGCGGCATCAGGGGCTCAGCATATTAGTGCAGAGCTAGCACCAAGTCATGAAGAACAAGAAAATGCTGAGGCAGCTGCACTAGCTGCAGCTATGAATAAAGATACAAGGAGGACAAGATAATGGATTATGTAACAGAAGGTATTCATGTGGTCCCAGATCAGCTATTTGCAAGTACTAAAATTCCTGTTAAAACAGGATTTGTAAAAATAAATGGGGGACAAGGTATTTTAAAGCGAGGTAGTGTAATTGCCTTAGATGCTGATAAGAAAGGGAATTTAGCAGATCAAACGAAAGCTGAAGAGAAGATTTATGGCATTTTAACAGATGATATTGTCACCAGTAGTGAAGTACAGGATTACGCCATTGGCGAAGTTTATTTAACTGGAGATTTTAATGCAGCAGCTTTAAGCTTTGCAGCAGGAACAACTTTAGCACATTATGAAACACAACTTAGAGAACTAGGCATCTTTATAGATAGCGTTATGGAGGGATAGATCATGCCAATTACAACAAAAGCAATGTTACAAGCTTTAGAACTCAGAACACCTATGAGAAGCTTTTTTACAGGTTTCTTTCCACATTCACAAGTACACGTACAAGAACTTTTAGAAATTGAAACGAAAAAGGGAAAACGCCTAATGGCACCTTTTGTGGCAAAGCGTAAAGGCGGTAAACTTATTACAAGAGCAGGTTATTCAAGCAAACTCATTAAGGCACCTAAAATTGCACCTGAACGTATGACCACAGCAGATGATATTTCACAAAAATCTTTTGGTGAAAGTATTTACAGTAATAAAACTCCTGCTCAAAGAAGTAGGGAGATACTAGCGGCAGATTTAAGTGAATTAGAAGAATATATTTTAAGGCGTAAAGAATGGATGTGCCGAGAAATCATTTTAAATGGTCGCATTGATATTCAAGATGAAGAGGAAGGCTTAGATATTCAAATTGATTATCAGTTTGATAACAAAGAAATCTTAAGTGGTGAAGCCAAATGGGATACAGCTACAGCGGCTATTTTGGAAGACTTAACAAGATGGCGCAAGGAAATTATTAAAAAGACAGGAACAGCACCTAAGACTTGCTTAATGGCATCTGATGTGTATCAACTCTTTAAGCAAAATAAAGCAGTAAAAGAGGAACTAAATTTATTAAATTTAAAAACGGCAGATATTACGCCAAGAGTGGTAGATCCTTCACTGACTTTCTTAGGGAGACTAATTGAACTGGACTTAGATATTTATTGCTATGATGAATGGTTTATTGATGATGATGGCGAAGAGCAGCCAATGTTACCAGAAGGTTATGTGTTACTTTTACCTGAAACTGTAGGTTCTATTGAATATAGTGCAGTTACCCAGTTAGAAGGGGAGGATTTTGTTACTTATGATTTTGAAATGGTACCGAAGTTTTGGGTAGATCATGATAATGAACGCAAGATGTTAAGAATGACTTCACGCCCAGTACCTAGACCTTATGATGTAGATAGCTGGTATGTGGCAGTAGTGAAATAATGGAGGTGCAATATGGTTTTAAAAGCATTAGCAAAAATTGCAACTAGGGAAAATAGGCGACTTGTCCAGTATAAAAAAGGTGATTATATAGAAAGTACAGCTGAAGAAGGGCAGCGTTTAATTAAATTAGGCGTAGCAGAATGTATAAAAGAAGAGCAAGAACTTCAAGACGAAGAAGAAACAATAGCCTATTTAAATGCTGAGACTTTAGAAAAAATGAAAAAGCAAGACTTAGTGGATTATGCTGCCTCTATTGGTTTAAATTTAGATTTAGGACTTAAGCAAACAGAACTGGTAGAACAGATTATAGATTACATAGAGGAAGTAGAAGATGGACAAATTTAAGGTACAATTAAGTAGGGACTTGGGAAATTTAATAAGTGTAGCAGAATTTGCACAATATCATGATTTAGGGGGCCAAAAGGTCCCTTTAATCATTGATGAAGATGAGCTTCAAAAACGACAAATAAAAGCAGCTGAAGGAACTTATTTAGGCGATTTACTTTTGTTAGTTGAAGCTAAGTATTTAAGCGTCAGACCTGTAGAAGGTAAACCGTTAAAATTAGATGGGAAGATTTATTTGGTGGTTTCTTGTAAGGAAAAAGATGGGCTTTATGAAATTGCTATAGGTGCTAATGAATCATGGTAGAAGTAACAGTTGATAAAAAGGCCATAAAAAAAGCAGAGAAAGCTCTTAGAAATATTCCTAATGGTTCTAAAAGAGCTGTGGCAAATGCCACAAATAGGGCCATTGCTAAAGGTAGAACGACTATTAGTAAAGAAATCACCAATGAATTTACGATTAAAGCAAAAGATGTAAAAGCCATTTTAAGTTTACAAAAAGCTACTGTAAGCCGCTTGGGTGGCCTTGTGAAATCAG
Organism: Cellulosilyticum sp.; assembly: GCA_045612745.1. Lineage (GTDB taxonomy): Bacteria > Bacillota > Clostridia > Lachnospirales > Cellulosilyticaceae > Cellulosilyticum. The sequence continues at coordinate 5,290 of JAZKZQ010000018.1, forward strand.
TAGCCCCTGTTACAACTTTGATTCGTTTTAAAACAACACCTAAAACAGTGACAAAAAAGCGACCAGCAGCCCTTAAAGTTACTGTAAAAAAAGGTGGCTATAAAACGTTGGCTGGTGCTTTTATTGCCCAGACAAAATCTGGCCATATTGGCGTTTTTGAAAGATCTAAAGAAAGTAGACTGCCTATTAAGCAAATGATGGGGCCTTCTATCCCTTATATGGCAAAAGGTGTGAACGTATCAAATACCGTACAAAAAGATATGACGCATATGTTTTATACCCGTTTAGATCATGAGGTGACTAGATTACTAAAAAGATATTAAAGAAGGTGAGAAATGACTATATATCATGTGATGCAAGATTTTAAACAAGCACTTGAAGCAGCAGTGCAAGAGGCTCATTTAAAAACTAAGTTAAAGGTGATAAAAGACCCACAAATAGTATTAGGATATTTAGATCCACTTCAGGAAGAAGATAAGAGGCAAGAGGACTTTCCCTATATTATTGTGAGATATATGAATGACACAATCCTAGAAGAACAATCTAACTTAAGTTTAAAACTGATTTTTGGTACGTATAGTGAGGATATAGAAGGTTGGGTGGATGTGCTTCACTTAATGGAGCTAGTAAAAAAGACTGTGCTGACAAAGGAAGCCACTGAAAAAGTCTATGATTGTTCAATTACAACAATCATAGACTTTTTTCTGTTATAATAAAAGTATCAAATTCGGAAGGTGATTTTATGCTTCAACAACAACAATCTTTAGTTTTAAGTCCATACATGAAAAT
>JAZKZQ010000019.1:0-17309 GCA_045612745.1 Cellulosilyticum sp.
TATCTGAATTAAAGAAAGAATATCAAAATGTATGGGAAAATTATACACAAGCAGATTTGGAAACATTATTTGCTTATGGTGAACGTTATAGAAAATTTATTTCTCATAATAAAACAGAACGTGAATGTGTACGTAGTATGATTAAACAAGCAGAAGCAGCTGGTTACCGTAATATTGAAACACTTATTGGGACAGATACAAAGCTTACAGCAGGAGATAAAGTTTATGCAAATTATAAAGATAAAACTTTAATTTTATTTTGTATTGGACAAAAACCACTTTCAGAAGGACTTAATTTATTAGGTGCACATTTAGATTCACCACGTCTTGACCTTAAGCCAAATCCACTTTATGAAGATACAGACTTTGCAATGTTTAAGACACATTATTATGGTGGGGTTAAAAAGTATCAATGGGTAGCTTTACCACTAGCTATTCATGGAGTGATTGTAAAACAAAATGGTGAGGTTGTTAATATTATAATCGGAGAAGATGAGGGGGATCCAGTAGTAGGTATTTCAGATTTACTCATTCATTTAGCCAGTGAACAAATGCAAAAGAAAGTAAGCGAAGCAATTAAAGGAGAGGATTTAAATATTTGCCTAGGCTCTATACCACTTAAAGGTGAAGAAAAAAATAAGGTAAAAGCAAATATTTTAAAGCTTCTACATGAAAAATATGGTATAGTGGAAGAAGACCTTGTTTCTGCTGAGATAGAAATTGTACCAGCAGGCCCAGCACGTGACTATGGACTTGATCGTAGTATGATTATTGGTTATGGTCAAGATGACCGTGTATGTGGTTATGCCTCACTAGAAGCACAGCTTGAAGTTGAAAATCCTATAAAAACAACAGCTACAGTACTTGTAGATAAAGAAGAAATCGGAAGCGTAGGTGCTTCAGGGATGCAGTCTAAATTTTTTGAAAATATGGTTGCAGAAGTTTTAGAACTTGTAGGTGAATACTCTAGTTTAAAACTAAGAAGGACACTTGCAAATTCTAAAATGCTCTCTTCAGACGTTACAGCAGGTTATGACCCAAATCATCCAAGTGTTCTTGAAAAAAATAATGCAGCTTACTTTGGTAAAGGTGTTGTATTTAATAAATATACAGGTTCAAGAGGTAAAGCAGGTTCAAATGAAGCAAATGCTGAATATGTAGCAGAACTTAGAAACATTATGGCTCAAAATAATGTGACATGGCAAACTTCAGAACTTGGACGCATTGACCTTGGTGGTGGTGGTACAATCGCATATATTCTTGCTAATTATGGCATGGATGTTATTGATTGTGGTGTACCAGTTCATAGTATGCATGCACCTTGGGAGATTACAAGCAAGGCAGATTTATATGAGATGAGAAAAGCATACATTGCTTTCTTACAAAATGCATAAACTTTAAAGAATGCATTTAGAAAAACATAAGCATTAAAGGAGAAATTAAAATGGAAAATCCAATTGTAACATTTACTATGGAAGACGGTGCACAAATTATTGCGGAGCTTTATCCAGAGGTAGCACCAGAAAGCGTTAAAAACTTTATTTCACTTATTCAGAAAGGATTTTACGATGGTCTTACATTCCACCGTATTATTCCAGGATTTATGATTCAAGGTGGATGCCCAGAAGGTAGTGGAATGGGTGGCCCTGGTTACCATATCAAAGGTGAATTCGCATCAAATGGTTTCAAAAATGAACTTAAACACACAAGAGGTGTACTTTCAATGGCACGTGCTATGAACCCTAACTCAGCTGGTTCACAATTCTTTATCATGCATGCGGCTGCACCACACTTAGATGGTGATTATGCTGCATTTGGTAAAGTAATTGAAGGTATGGATACTGTAGATTACATTGCAAAAACACCTACAACATATGGTGATAAACCAAAAACACCAGTTGTAATTAAAACAGTAATAGTAGATACAAAAGGGCAAACATTCGAAGAGCCTAACAAATTCTAGGAGGGAAAAATGCCATTTATAGATTTGCATTGTGATACGATTGATAGACTCTATAATGATAAAACCCAATTGTTTTCTAATGAGTACCATATTGATATTTATAAATTACGTGCGAGTAATTATTTTGCCCAATGGTTTGCATTATACTCTGATAGCCATAAAGTGAAAGGTCATTTGATGGATTATGTAAAAGAGATGCATACTTATTTTCTTAAGGAAGTTGAAAGAAATAAGGCAGAGATTGGAATTGCCACAAGTTATAAAGACTATATGGATTTACGAAAGCAAGATAGAATTGCAGCTTTTTTATCCTTAGAAGAAGGCGCACCTATAGGTGAAGATTTAAAACAACTAGATGTTTTATGGGATATGGGTGTACGTATGATGACATTTACCTGGAATTACAAAAATCAATTAGGTTCACCACATAGCATGAATGAAGGACTTACATCCTTTGGTAAACAAGTGGCAGAAGCACTTAATGGGTATAAAATATTTGTAGATATCTCACATCTTTCAGAATATGGGGTAAGAGATTTAGCAGATATTTATAAAAAACCAATTATTGCATCACATTGTAATGCTTATGCACTAATGCCACATAGCCGTAATTTGTCTGATGAAACTATTCGTCTTATAGCTGAGACTGGAGGCATTATTGGCACTAATTTTTATAGTGTATTCTTAAATGGTACAGATGAGAGCTTAGTAGAGGATATTGTGAGACATATTAATCACTTCTATAAGGTAGGTGGTAAGGAGATTTTGGCATTAGGCACAGATTTTGATGGTATGAATTGTAAATTAGAGGTATGCGATGCTGGAAAAATGGATAAACTAATAGCAAGATTGTCAAAAGAGTATACAGCGGAGTTAATAGATGCAATTACTTATGGCAATGCTGAGCGGCTTATAAAGGAAAATTTATAAGAATGCTTGGTAAAATTTCTCAACTATGATATAATCAAATTTGAATTCATTCCTAAGGAGGAACTTAAAATGGAAGAAAACAAAAACTGTGGATGCGGTACAGGTTGTGGATGTGGACATGAACATGATGCCCATGATTGCGGATGTGGACATAGCCACGATGAAGAAACATTAATCTACGTAACATTTGAAGATGAAGATGAAGAAGTGCCTTGCGCTGTTCTTGATATTTTTGAATGTGAAGGTAGAGAATATATTGCTTTAGCACCAGCAGAAGAAGTTGAAAATGCTGACGAAGCTGAAGTACTTTTCTATCGTTATTCAGAAAATGGTGAAGAAGTAAAATTAGATGATATTGAAACAGATGAAGAATGGGATGCTGTAGCTTCTTTATTCGACCAAAATTTCTTCGCTGATTATGATGAAGACTAATAAAGAATTATATTAAATATCATGAGATATTTTGTTATTGTTAGATATTTTATGTAATTAATAAAAACAGGGTGAAGCCACCCTGTTTTTTGTTTTGTATAGAAATTCCTAAATTGCCCATACTTATAAAAAAATGAAAGAATGTGTGAAACGATGAAAAAGTTAATTTTTTTATTGCTCATTATAATTATGGTAGGCTTAGGAAGTCATTTTTATACAGTACAAAATGAAAAACCAGAAGAGAGGCTTATAAGTAATCCAATTGTAACAATTAATTTATCAAATGATGTAGCTGTGAAAATTCAGCTTCACCCAGAAGCAGCACCTAATACAGTTTGTAATTTTCTTGACCTGGCAAGTTGTAATTTTTATAATGGTTTAGGTTTTAGTGAAATTTTACCAAACTATTTGGTGCAAACGGGAGACACAATAGGTAATGGAACAGGTTATCCTGGGTATTTTATTAAAAGTGAATGTAAAGCCAATGGCTATCCTAATAACCTTAAATGTTTACAAGGTGCAGTATGTATGGCACGGGGGGATAAGTTTAATACAGAAGGCTCTCAGTTTTTTATTTTATTAAGGGATGCACCAGAGTTAGATGGAGAATATACTGTTTTTGGCACAGTTATAGAGGGGCTAGATTATTTAATGGCCCTTACGTCCAATACCTCTGTTAAAATTACAGATATGGCCGTAGAAACTTTTAATGTGGATTATAAAGAACCAGCAGTACTTGCTATGACAACAGTAAGAGATGCACCTTAAATGCTAGTAATCGACGTATCAGAAATATTTTGGGAATTATTTAAAACTTGACAATAGGATAGCTTTTAATTTACAGTAAGTAGATGAGACTAAATATATAGGTGATGAGAGATGAAAGAAAAGACATATGATAATCAAAGTATATCTGCATTAAAAGGTGCAGATCGTGTAAGATTGCGTCCTAGTGTTATATTTGGCTCAGATAGTATTGAAGGCTGTCAACATGCAGTATTTGAGATTTTAGCAAACTCTATCGATGAGGCAAAAGAAGGCTATGGACATACAATTAATGTTACTTTGCATAAAGACCACTCCATTACCATTGAAGACTTTGGGAGAGGGATTCCTGTAGATTATAATGATGTGGAACAACGTTATAACTGGGAATTAGTATTTTGTGAACTTTATGCAGGGGGAAAATATAATAATAATGATGGCGACAACTATGAATTTAGTTTAGGGCTCAATGGACTTGGGAGTTGCGCGACACAATATAGCTCCGAGTATATGGATGTAGAAGTAAAAAGAGATGGTTATATTTATGAACTTCACTTTGAAAAAGGTGAAAACATAGGTGGCCTTAGAAAGACAAAAGCCGATTACAAACGTACAGGAAGTAAAATACATTGGATGCCAGATAAAGATGTTTTTACAGATGTATGCATTAGTTCGGCTTATTTTCATGATATTTTAAAAAGACAAGCTGTTGTAAATAAAAATATTGAGTTTGTCTTTAAAGATGAAATTGAAGATAAAAAAGTAGTTTATCTGTATGAAGATGGTATTATAGGTTATGCAAAAGAATTAGCAAGTGATAAAGCCTTTACAGAGGTAGCTTATATAGAACAAGAGACACGTGGCCGTGATACAGCAGATAGACCTGAGTATAAACTGAAATTCCAAGTGGCCTTTGCCTTTTGTAATGAAACAAACTGCTTAGAGTACTATCATAATTCAAGTTATCTAGAATATGGTGGGTCACCTGACAAAGCAGTTCGTAATGCATTTGTATATGCCATTGACCAGTATCTTAAAAATGAAGGAATTTATAACAAAGATGAAAAGAAAATTACCTTTGTGGATATTCAAGATAGTTTAATTTTAATTGTTAATTCATTTTCAACTATTACAAGCTATGAAAATCAAACCAAAAAGGCTATTACAAATAAGTTTATTCAAGAAGCAATTCAAGAATATTTAAAAGAATATCTTTTTATTTATTTCATAGAAAATAAAAATGAAGCAGAGAAAATAGCAAAACAAGTTTTAGTAAATAAACGTAGTCGCGAAAAAGCAGAACGTACACGTATTAATGTACGCAAACAATTAAGTGGAAACATTGATATTGCTAATCGTATTAAGAAGTTTGTAGATTGTCGTTCAAAAGATGTAACAAAACGTGAACTTTACATTGTAGAGGGAGATTCAGCCCTTGGTTCTTGTAAACTTGGACGTAATGCAGAATTTCAAGGCATTATGCCAGTACGTGGAAAAATCTTAAACTGCTTAAAAGCGGATTATGATAAGATATTTAAAAGTGATATTATTGTAGATTTACTAAAAGTTTTAGGTTGTGGTGTTGAAATAACATCAAAACATAATAAAGACTTAAATACTTTTAATATAGATAATTTAAGATGGGATAAAGTGATTATTTGTACGGATGCCGATGTGGATGGTTATCAAATTCGTACGCTCATTTTAACAATGCTTTATACATTAGCACCTACGCTTATTAGAGAAGGTAAAGTATTTATTGCAGAAACCCCACTCTATGAGATTAATACAAAAAATGAGACTTATTTTGCATTTACAGAAAACGAAAAAACAGAGATTTTAAATAAAATCAAAACAAAGTATACGATTCAGCGTTCAAAAGGGCTTGGTGAAAATGATCCTGATATGATGTGGAAAACAACTATGTGTCCGGAAAGCCGTAGGCTAATTCAAGTATTACCAACAGATGTTGAATCTACACAATTTATGTTTGATGTCCTTTTAGGGGATGATCTAAAAGGTCGTAAACAATTTATCGCAGATGAAGGGCATCGTTATTTAGACTTAGCCGATATGAGTTAACAACCTAAAAGAAAGGATGGGGGACGATGAACAAGCATATTTTACAACAAAGAATTACAGATACATTAGAAAGCAATTATATGCCCTATGCAATGAGTGTTATTGTCTCTAGGGCATTACCAGAAATAGATGGCTTTAAGCCTTCACATCGTAAGCTACTTTATACGATGTATAAGATGAATTTAATTAAGGGTGCCCGTACGAAATCAGCTAATATTGTAGGACAAACAATGAAGCTTAATCCACATGGTGATGGGGCTATTTATGAAACAATGGTACGTCTCACAAAGGGAAATGCAGCATTAAATGTACCTTTAGTGGATTCTAAAGGAAACTTTGGGAAAGTTTACTCAAGAGATATGGCTTATGCTGCAGCTAGATATACGGAAGCAAAATTAAGTGAAGTATGTAATGAAATTTTTGGTGATATAGAAGAAAATGCAGTAGATTTTGTAGATAACTATGATGGTACTTTAAAAGAACCAGTATTACTTCCTACACGTTTTCCAAATATTTTAGTTAATCCAAATCAAGGAATTGCCGTAGGGATGGCAAGTAATATTTGTAGTTTTAACTTAAGTGAAATTTGTAATGCAACGATTGCTTATTTAAAAGATGAAAATGCAGATGTTCTTGAACATATTTTGGCACCGGATTTTTCAACAGGTGGGACACTGATTTATGATGAGTTAGAAATGCGTACTGTTTTAGAAGCAGGTAAAGGAAGCTTTAAGGTACGTTCAAAGTATACTTATTATAAAAAAGAGAATTGTATTGAGATTACTGAGATTCCTTATAGCACCACTGTAGAAGCCATTATAGATAAAATCGAGGAGATGGTGAAAGCTGGTAAGCTAAAAGAGATTACAGATGTACGTGATGAAACAGACCTTTCAGGTCTAAAACTCACAATAGATTTAAAGCGTAGTACAGACCCAGAACTTTTAATGCAAAAGCTATTTAAATCGACACCTTTAGAAGATAGTTTTAGTTGTAACTTTAATATTTTAATTGATGGCATGCCGAGAGTAATGGGAGTAAAAGAGATTATTGCCGAGTGGTGTAAGTTCAGAGAAGAATGCATCGTTCGTAAATATACTTTTACAATTGAAAAGCTAGAAAAACGCTATCATTTACTTTTAGGACTTAAACAAATCTTATTAGATATTGACAAAGCTGTTGAAATTGTTCGTCATACAGAAAAAGAAAAAGAAGTTGTACCAAATCTTATGGCACATTTCGGTATTAGTGAAATGCAAGGAGAATATGTGGCAGAAATTAAATTGCGTCATTTAAATAAGCAGTATATTTTAGAGACCTTAAAAGAATTAGAAGGTCTTGAAAAAGAAATTGAACGCTTAAAAGATATTGTGGCGAACCCTAAAAAGGTACGCAAGGTTATTAGTGATGAGCTGAAACAAATTCAAAAAAAATATGGGACACCACGTTTAACAGACTTATTACATCACACAGAGGTGGTGCGTCCGAAACAAGAAGAACTTATTGAAGATTATAATGTAAGACTTTTCTTTACGGACCATCAATATTTAAAGAAAATCACACTTATTTCTCTAAGAAGTAGCGGTGAACAAAAGCTTAAAGAAGATGATAAGATTATTCAAGAAATGGAAGCGAATAACCGTAGTGATTTATTACTCTTTACAAATAAGTGTAATGTATATAAACTAAAGTTACATGAAATAGAGGATACAAAAGCAAGTCAATTTGGCGTTTATCTGCCAAACTTACTGGATATGGAAGAGGATGAACAAATTCTAAGTATCCATGCCACAGCAGATTATAGTGGTTTTATGGTCTTTGGTTATGAAACAGGTAAAGTCACAAAAGTGCCAGTAAATGTTTATGAAACAAAGACAAACCGCAAAAAGCTTATTAAAGCTTTTTATGGTAAGTCATCTTGTGTAGGAATGAGCTATGTGACAGATGAAGATGTTTTAGCCCTTACAAGGGATGATGATAGAACCGCTTATGTAGCAGTAAGTGCTATTGAGGAAAAACAAAAGAAAGATGCTAATGGTGTTCAAACCTTAAGTATTACAAAGAAAATTGGTATGAGACAACTTGTGAAAGTTCAAGAAATTACAGAGGAAATAAGTCAAAAAGTAGCTACAACCCTGCCAGTAAGTGTACGTGGACTCTAAGGCAAATAAATATAAAGGTTAGTGATAAGCTAATAAGGGGGAAAACATGAGAACGCAAATACAAGAAGCAAAACGTATTGTTATAAAGATTGGTACATCTTCATTAACTCATGAAAATGGTAAAATTGATTTAGAAAAGATGGATCGTCTTGCACGTGTTTTAACAGATTTAAATAATTCTGGAAAAGAGATTATGTTAGTATCTTCTGGTGCAGTAAATGCAGGTATGCAGCGTATTGGAAGAAGTAAAAGACCAGATGAGTTATCTCTTAAGCAAGCAACAGCTGCTATTGGACAAGGCATTTTAATGAAAATGTATGAAAAGTTTTTTGAAGAATATAATCAGGTTATTGCACAAATACTACTTACAAAAGATGTTATTGAAGATGAAATCAAAAAAACAAATGCCAAAAATACATTTGAAACATTAATTGAACTTGGAGTTATTCCTATTATTAATGAAAATGATTGTATTTCAACATCAGAGATTGAGGGGTATCGTTTTGGTGATAATGATACACTTTCAGCCACAGTGGCAAAACTTGTAGAAGCAGATGTACTTGTTTTACTTTCGGATATAGAAGGGCTTTACACTGCTAATCCTAAAGAGGACCCATCAGCTGTACTTATTCCAGTTGTAGAGGAAATTACAGCTGAAATTGAAGGTCTTGCTGGTGATGCAGGAACAACTATGGGTACTGGTGGTATGACTACTAAAATTATTGCGGCTAAAATTGCAAAAAGTGCTGGGTCACATACAATTATTGCATCGTCAGAGGATATTAATGTGCTCCGAGATATTTTAAAAGGTGAAGAAGTGGGCACTTGGTTTAAAGCTTAATAATTATATTTATTGCTTGAAGTAAGAAAGGAATTTAACGACATGGAAATGGATTTACTCATTAAACGTATTAATGAATTAGCACACAAAAAGAAAACAATGGGTTTAACAGAAGAAGAGACAATTGAACAAAACAATTTAAGACAAGAATACTTAAAGATTTTTAGATCAAATTTTAAAAATCAGTTAGATAATACAAAAATTAAAACACCAGATGGTAAACTTCATCCTTTAAAATACATGCCAGATGACAGTAAAAAAACACTTCACTAAGAAGTCAGAATGCGCCTTTGAAGCTTAGTTAACGAAGCTTTAAAGGTGCATTTGCTATTTATATAGGAGTAATGTAAAATAAAGAAGAATTGCCTACTAAAAATGAAGGAGTAGACCATGATCACATACTTAAAAGGAACAATAGAAGAATTAAATGAAAATAGTTTAGTGATAGAAGCTTATGGTATAGGCTATGAAGTATTTTGTTCAGGAATAGCCTTTAGTCATCTTGGACAGAATAAAGAACCTATAAAAGTATATATATATGAGCATATTAAAGAAGATGGGCACGATCTTTATGGTTTTCAAAACAAAGAAGAACGTGAACTTTTTAAAAAACTTATTAGTGTAAGCGGCATCGGCCCTAAGGGAGGGATGCAAGTTTTAAATACTTACACCAGCAGGGAAGTCATTGAAATTATTTTAGAACAAGATAGTAAAGCTTTAAGCAAGGTAAGCGGTATTGGACCCAAAACAGCACAACGCATTATTTTAGAACTTAAAGATAGTATTGGTAAGCTTTATGTACCAGACTTAAGTCTGCTTCAAACAGGACTTAAAGATGATACGGCTAAACATGAAGCCATTGAAGCATTAACAGCTTTAGGCTATAAAGATACAGATGCAAGAAAGGCAGTGGAAGCAATCTTTGATTATAATGCAGATAGTGAAACACTAATTAAGAAGGCATTAAGTTTATTAGGAATGTAGGGGGGATAAGAAATGGAAAGACGTATTATGTCTTGTGATTTACAATTAGAAGATAATGAAATAGAAAGTAGTATAAGACCCCTTTCTTTAAATGAATATATTGGGCAGTCTGCCATTAAAGAAAATATAAAAATCTTTATTGAAGCGGCTAAGATTCGTGGGGAATCTTTGGATCATGTGCTTTTATATGGACCTCCAGGACTTGGTAAAACTACACTAGCAGGTGTTATTGCAGCAGAAATGGGGGTGAAGATAAAAATAACATCAGGACCAGCTATTGAAAAGCCAGGGGACATTGCAGCTATTTTAAATAACTTACAGCATGGTGATATTTTATTTATTGACGAGATTCATCGTATGAGCCGCCATGTGGAAGAAGTATTATATTCGGCTATGGAAGATTACTGCATTGACATTGTAGTAGGCAAAGGACCTACAGCTAAATCAATTCGTTTAAGTTTACCACGCTTTACCCTGATTGGTGCAACTACACGTGCAGGAATGTTAAGTGCCCCATTACGTGACCGCTTTGGGATTATACAACGTCTTGAATATTATAGTGCAGAAGAACTGGGACAGATTGTTAAGCGTACAGCTAGCCTTTTAAATACAGCTATAACAGAAGAAGCTGCTTTAGAAATTGCCCGTTGTAGTCGTGGGACACCTAGGGTAGCTAATAGGCTTTTAAAACGTGTACGTGATATTGCACAAATCAAGTTTGAAAATAATATTCACTCAGAAAGCTGTGAGAAAGCCCTAGAGCTTTTAAATATTGATAAAAATGGACTAGATGAAATTGATAGACGTATTATTCATGCTATTGCCATGCAGTTTAAAGGTGGACCTGTAGGTCTTGAAACATTAGCAGCAGCTATTGGTGAAGAACGAGATACTTTGGAGGATGTGTATGAACCCTATTTGATTCAGCAAGGTTATTTACAGCGTACACCAAGAGGTCGTATGCTTACACCGAGGGCTTATGAGGCCTTTCATTTAGAAGAGCTAAAATAACTGTTTAAATGATGAATAAGATATGATAAAAAATAAAAGTTTGTAAAATAAATTCAGAAAGTAGTATTTAGTAAAGTGTTATGCTATAATTGTGTGAAGAAAAAGAATAACTATGTTAATGAGGTGTTAGAAAGTGGCGAAAAATAGAATTCAAGTCGTAATTGGCGGCGCTATTTATGCGCTACAAGGCGAGGAGTCAGAAGAACACATTCAAAAAGTTGCAGGTCTTATTAATGAAAAACTAGTAGAAATTCAAAAAGTAGCAGGTAGAACTAAGCTTACAAGTCACAAGGCGAATATGCTAGTTGCACTTAATGTAGCCGATGAATATGTCAAAATGAAACAAGAGTTAGAGGATCATATGGCAGTATTTGAACAAACTCAAAAGGAGAATGAAGCATTAAAAATGCGTGTTCAACAGTTATCTTTAGAAATTGCTAGAACAAGAGAACAATTAGCAGCAGCAACCCATTCACATCATAAGAAAGATTATACAAACAGGGGAAGATAAACGTAAGTTTCTCTTTCCCTGTATTATTTAGAATATAAATATATTAAATAGAAAAGGTGAGACAATTAAATGAAAGCAGAATTATTAGCGCCTGTTGGAAAAATGGAGAATGCTATTGCGGCAGTAGAAAATGGTGCAGATGCCCTCTTCGTGGGTGGTAAATTATTTAATGCAAGGCAATATGCAGATAACTTTACAGAGGATGAATTAGAACAAATCGTACAATATGCCAAATTACGAGGTGTACGTGTATATGTAACAGTAAATATTCTGATTAAACAAGGAGAAGTAGAAGGTGTTTATGAATACCTAAAGTATCTTGAAAGCATTGGTGTACATGCTATTATTGTTCAAGACCTAGGGGTAGCAGCTATTGCAAGAACACATTTTCCAAATCTTCGCCTTCATGCAAGTACACAAATGTCAGCACATAGCATAGAAGATGTAATGTTTTTAAAATCATTAGGTTTTAAGCGTGTTGTACTTGCTAGAGAATTAGGACTTAGAGAAATTGAAGAAATTATTAAAACCTGTGACATTGAAATTGAGACATTTGTCCATGGGGCATTATGCTACAGCTACTCAGGTCAATGTTTAATGAGTAGTTTAATTGGTGGGCGTAGTGGTAATCGTGGGCGCTGTGCACAAACTTGTCGTATGAAATATAGTTTGATGGATGAAGATAAAACACTTGTAAAAGATGCTTACTTACTTAGCTTAAAGGATATTTGTAGTATTGAGTTTTTACCAGAGCTTTTAGCTTGTGGTGTCCATTCGCTTAAAATGGAAGGACGTATGAAGTCTGCAGAATATGTGGCATCAGTAGTAAAAACTTATCGTAAATATGTGGATTTAGCATTAAGTGGAGAAAACTATAAAGTAGCACAAGAAGACTTAGATATTTTAAAAGGTGTCTTTAACCGTGGTGGTTTTTCAAAAGGCTATTACTTTGAGCATGGGACAAAAGCAATGCTTACACCAGTAAGTCCAAAACATATTGGCTTAAAAGCCGGTGTGGTGACACAATTTGTACCTAAGACAGGTATGGCAACTATTTTACTTGAACGTGAACTAAATCCTGGAGATGGTCTTGAAATTATCCGTAAAGGAAAAGAGAGTGTAGGAACAGGTGTTTCTAAAAAGTGTGAAAAGGGAACAAGCATTAAAGTTCACTTTGACCATTTTGTAGAAGTTGGAAGTGAAGTTTATTTAACTAAAAATCATAATCTGTTAAAAGTATTACGTGCATCCTATCAAAAGCCACAGCGTAAAATGCCAGTACATTTAAGCGTAGTAGGTAAAGTCGGGCAGCCTTTAGAAGTCAGTCTTCAAATAGAAGATAAGAAGGTAACTTATAAAGGGGATGTTTTAGAAGCTGCATTAAATGCGCCACTTACTAAAGAGCAAGTCATCAAACAATTAACAAAGCTTGGTAGCACATCTTTTGTAGCAAAAACACATGAAATCATTTGGGATGAAACAGCGTATATGCCAATTAGTCAGCTCAATGAAGTGCGAAGACAAGCTGTAAGTTTATTAGAGGAAGAAATCTTAAAAGTAACACCAGAAAAACATGCAGAACATTTTGAAACAGCATATCATACAGCCAGTGAAGTAGGTCAGTGGTATGTACATGTTACAACACTCGAACAATTAGAGGAGTGTTTCAAGTGGCCACAAATTAAACGTATTTATTGGGAGTGGCAATATGACCAAAGTTTAGCGGAGAAGGCATTAGCAATGTGTAAGGAAAAACAAATACCAATGTACCTTGCATTTCCTTCAATTATGAAAGAAAAAACTTATAAACGTTTTGAAGTAGCTATTAAAGCTTGGGAAGAAACTGACCTTACAGGCTATCTCATCCGTACAACAGGTATGCATTATCTATTAAAAGATACAAGTAAAAAAATTGTTGTTGACTACAATTTAAATGTCATGAATAATGAAAGTATTCATCTATGGGAAAATATGAATGTAGCAGGTGAAACCGTTTCAATGGAGCTGACTTTAGAAGAGCTTTTACCTTTAAAAGGGAATTTAGAAAAAATTGTGTATGGGTATATTCCAGTTATGACTTCACAACAATGTATTTTACGTCATACAAATCATTGTCAAAAGAAAGAAAAAGAAAAGAAATTGTATACAATTAAAGACCGTAAAGATATACCATGGGCAATACAAACAGATTGTGAAGCTTGTGTGATGCAAATTTTAAGCTATGAACCAGTTGTGACAAAAACAAGTGAAGTACAACGCATTAAGAATCAAATGAATGTACGCCTTCAATTTAATAAAGAAGATGCAGGTGAAACAAATAAAGTATTATCTGCTTACCTAGAAGGGAAAGCATTTACACCTGCAAGCTTAGAAGGTATTACTTTTAAAGGAGCACTATAAGGAGGAAATGGTGTGGGCTATTTTAATTTAGTCATTTTGCTAAGTCGGTATATATTTGCCGGCTTTGGCATTTTGTTTATGGTAGTTGCATTTAGTTTTATGAGACCATTCGTAAACTATAGTTTGGGGACTACAAGAGAGAAAAATAAATTTTTAAGCTTATGTATTACTTTTGTACATTTAGCAGGCATTAGCATTTTAGTTGGTAAGCAGGCAGATGAAACATTAAGAGCACCCATTGTAATTAATGGACTGGTTATGTATGTGATTATTATGCTGACATTATGGCTTTTGAAGCTTTGGAAAAGACAACATGAGTTAGTGCTTTGGCAAATTATGTTCTTTATGATGGATATTGGATTTATTATGCTAGAACGTCTAGATCATGACTTAGCTACTAAGCAGCTTTTTGCATATGTGGTAGGTGTTATTGTAGCACTAATCTTCCCTCATATATTCTCTATTTTAATTAAGCCAGGGAATAAATATTTTTATTTAGGTGTGCTACTTATTACTATGTTATTACCTTTTGTAGCAGGTACAACTATGTTAGGAGCAACCAACTGGGTAAGTATTGGTGGATTTAGCTTTCAACCTTCAGAGATTGGAAAGGTAGCACTGGTGTTATTTTTAGCTGCTACACTTAGCGAAGGAGAAGAAAATGTGAAGAGCTATAGAGGACTTATATTTCCTGGGGCAGTGGTAGTGGGGGCTTTAGGCTGTTTGGTACTTCAAAGAGACCTAGGAGCAGCACTTCTGTATTATTTGACATCTCTTATGATGCTATTAATGGCAACACGTAGTTATATATTACCTATGTTTGGGATATTAGCTGGTGGGATTGGTGGTGTATTTGGTTATTTTGCCTTTTCACATGTAAGGGTAAGGGTAGAAGCTTGGCTTAATCCTTGGGCAGATATTAATGGTAAAGGTTATCAAGTTGTACAAGGCCTTTTTGCTATGGGAACATGGGGGTGGCTTGGTAGTGGACTCACAAGAGGTGTACCAAATAAGATTCCACTAGCTACTTCAGATTATATATTTGCAGCTATTTGTGAAGAGTTTGGAAACCTCATGGGGATTATTATTTTACTAGGCTACTTAGGTATTATCTTACTTTGTGTACAAGTGGCATTTCGTTATACCCATGTATTTTACCGTTTAATTATTATAGGTATATCTACAATCTTTGCTGTACAAGTATTTATTATTATAGGTGGTGTCATGAAGCTTATTCCATTAACAGGAATTACAAGTCCATTTTTAAGTGCAGGTGGGACTTCTATCGTAGTAAGTATGGGTATGATTGGACTCATTACGTATTTTTCTTATAAAGGTAGAATGAATGAAGAGAAAAAAGGTGGAATAAAAGGTGAGTAGAAGTCAAAAAGAAGTTAGAAGAAAACCTAAAAAGAATCTAAAGAAAAATCAAGACCAACAGATTATTTACATGATTACAGGCATCTTTGTAGCGATGTTTGCACTGCTCATTGGTTATTTTATATATTTTACAGTGGTAAAGGAAAAGCAAATTGCAGTTCATCCACAAAATACAAGATTAAATACAATGGAAAAAGAAGTAATTCGTGGTACCATCTATGATACCAACATGGTAGTACTTGCAACCACAGAGGATGATATACGTACTTACCCACGTGGTAGGCTGTATGCTCATGCAGTAGGATATGCAACGAATGGTAAAACAGGAGCAGAAGCATTAGCCAATACACAGTTACTTTATCCGGATTATAGTATCACTTCTTTATTTAAAGCAGCATTTTTAAATGAGAAGTTTGAAGGTCGAGATGTGGTACTTACATTAGACGACCGTTATCAAAGGGCAGTAGCAGATGTTATGTCAGGTCAAAGAGGTGGCGTAGTAATTTTAGAGCCATCTACAGGGAAAATTCGTGCCATGTATGGGGCACCTGGATTTGATCCAAATGATATCGTGGAAGATTGGGAAGAATTACGTACAGATGAAACCAATACCCCACTTGTCAATCGTGCAACACAAGGACTTTATCCACCAGGCTCTATATTTAAAGTCATTACAGCACTAGCGTATATAGAAAAGCAAGGAGATGCACCATTAGATTTTACTTATAATTGTACAGGAGAAGTAAGTGGTGATGATTATACGATTCAGTGTTATGATCATACAGCTCATGGTGAAGTAAATTTAGAAACAGCCTTTGCAAAATCTTGTAATAGTTATTTTGTAAAACTAGGTGAGCAGCTTACAGTAGGTGAGCTAAAAGCAGCCGCAGAGAAAGTTGGGTTTAATAAAGACCTAGACTTTGATATGGCCTATTCGAAGAGCAAATTTCAGCTCACCAATAAGGATAGTGACTTCGAAAAAGCGGCTACAGCCATAGGGCAAGGTAGAACACTTGTAACCCCACTTCATATGGCTATGGTAGCAGGTATGATTGCTAATGATGGAATAAGTATGAAACCTTATTTGATGGATTATAGTATGAGTAAAAAAGGAAGTATTAAAGTAAAGAACATGCCTGTTTACGATGGTGCTACCTTAGATGAAGCAACAGCTGTTAAGTTACAAGATCTCATGTTAGCCGTTACAGCCAATGGTACCGCTAGCTCACTAAGTTATAGTGGCATGACCGTAGGTGGAAAAACTGGTACAGCTCAAAATGAAACCTCAGCAGATCACTCATGGTTTATGGGCTTTGCTAAAGATGATGCTGATACAAAAGATGCAATAGCCTTCGCTGTAGTCGTAGAAGGTGGTGCAAAAAACGTAAGGGCAGTGAGTGTGGTACAAAAAATATTAGATGTATATAGTGAGGTAAGACCTTAGAAGAATCTATTCATATTCTTATATAGAATGTGAATAGAATTTTTTATTTTAAAAATTAACAATTATTTTCGGCGAATAATAGAAAGAAATAGAATAATGTGATAAAATAGATTAAAAGTTAGTAAGAGTAAAAATAATAAAATCAATTCAAAACAAAAGGAGGGAGAAAATTTATCTGGCAGAATCAAATAAAATCATATGAAGTTAGAGGAATTCGTCTAAAACTACATTATCCTTTAGAATAGGTACTATTTCAAAGTTGTATAATAATATAGTATGATTAACCCAATAAATTATTTATCTAATTAATAAATTTATACCGATAGTAAGGGAATAGTTAGAGTTTATTTGACATATGTAGTAATGCTAGTAGGTGTATATTTTGATGATGGATTTTTCTATTT
>JAZKZQ010000020.1:0-8343 GCA_045612745.1 Cellulosilyticum sp.
TTCTGGGATGAATGGCACTACACATCAACTGTTCATGAAATCATCGGAAATGCCATGACAAAAGCAGTTAAATAACTTCAAAATATTTCATATAATTCATTAAACAAAAAGAGAGTTGTCAAATGACAACTCTCTTTTTGTTTAACATCTAATCCATTTATTAATATTATATAAATAAATAATCTTTTCTTTCACTGGAATTCCTGTAATTTTCCCCAGTGCTTCTTCATATAAATCCAATTGCTTTATATAGTGCTCTCTTATTTTATGAATACTTTCTTCTATATTTTCTAGGTCCACATAATCTGTTTTATAATCAATGATTACAGCCCCATCCTCTTCTAAGAAAAAAGTATCTACAATACCTTGTATTAATATTTCTTCGTCTTCTGGATATTCTTTGTCTATGTCATGTGCTTGTGCTAAATAGATAAATTGTTTTTCCTTCCAAACATGCTTAGCCTTTCTCATACGCTCTACAACATCTGAATTTGCCATTTCCACAAGTCTCTTTATAGATACAACTTGCATCACTTCTTCTTGAAGCTGCTTTTCACCAATAAGCCTAGTGAGTTCTTCTTTAATAGCCTCATAGGTGGTAAATTGTAATAAATCTAAGTGTTCAAAAACACTATGAATAAGTGTCCCACGTTGAGCACCAACAATAGTTCCTTCATTTTTAATAAAATGTGGCACTGGCATCTCTTCTGCTACTTTTAAAGTCGGTATCAGTGTTTCTTCTATATGTCCCATTTCACTCATATTTTTTTGTGCTTTTCTTTTAATTTCTGAAACAGATAGCTTAGTAGGCAGATATACGGCTGCTTCATGAGGATAAACAAAGCTTAAACGCCTATCAATCTCTTCTTTATACGCACCATATTCTTTTTGAGCATCCCAATTTTCTAGTAGCTCACGCTCATCTTTTTGATAAAGCTCTTGATTTTTATTTTCCATACCTAAACTTGCTTTATCCCATACTGTAAGTTGCCACTTTGAATCCCCTTTAAAGCAAACGCTTTTTTCATCACCTACTAAATGACGTACTGCTTGCATTTCACTATGGGCATATAAGCTCATCCCAATCCAATTAAGATAAGATCCTGCTTTTTTTACACCTAATGGTAAAATACGTTTTGACGTACGATTTGCAAACATGCCCCACTTTTTAGCTGCTTTTCCTATATCAGATACTGTTCCTGTAATAAACAGTTTTTCCTTAGGCCTGGTGAGGGCAACATATAACACACGCATTTCTTCTGAAATATTTTCAGAAATAATTTGATTTTTAATAGCCATTTTAGGAATGGTTGGATATTTCACATACATATCTGTATCCACATAATCTGGTGCTATGCCTAGTTCATTGTGTAATAAAACATTTTTCATAATATCACTATTATTAAACTTCTTACCTGTATCACATAAGAATACAACACTAAACTCTAGCCCTTTACTTTTGTGAATACTCATAATGCGTACTAAATTTTCACTTTCACCTACTAGTTTAGCCTCTTGAATACCATCCGTTGTTTGCTGTAACTTCGTAACATATTGCAAGAATCCAAAAAGCTTACCATTATTGGTATTCTCATATTGGGCTGCATACTTTTTAAGTAAACTTAGATTAGCTTTTTTCTTAGCACCTGTTGGAAGCATTGCTACATAACGATAATAACCTGTTTCCACATAAAGCTTAGCAATGAGCTCCTCTATAGTCAATTCTGCACTGGCTTCACGATAAATCTCTAAATTCTGGCGAAAAATTTTAATACTTTCTTTAGCATCCTCTCTTTGTAAATAAGCTTCTAAAGCTTCAAAGAAGCAACCTTCCTCTTGGGTTTTACGAATGTAAACAAGGTCATCTAACTGTAAACCTACAATAGGTGAACGTAGAACAGTTAATAATGGAATATCTTGAAGGGGATTATCAATAATTTGCAAATAACTAATAATCGTCTGAACCTCTATGGCCTCAAAGAAATTATCACTCACTTCTGCATAAGCACCTATCCCTTTATTAATCAGTGCATTCTCAAATATAGATGCTTTCTCTTTTGTGGCACGTAAAAGGATGACAATATCTCTCGGCTCTACTTTACGATATTCTCCTATTTCTTTATCAAAAATATGAGTTGGGTTACCCTCACCTTTTAGAAGTTTATCAATAAGGCTTGCTACCATTAATGCTTCACACTCTACTTTTTTAAGATCTTCAAGGCCATTTTCTTCACCTTCAGTAGTTGTTTCTGGTTCCTTAGTTTCTAAAATATGCAGCTCTATACTCTCAGCTAAGCTATGTTCAGGTAAACTGTCGCTGTTTCCTTCATTATAAAGATTACCTACGTACAATTTAGCATATTCATCATATTCTAATTCTCCTACTTCTGGGCTCATCACTTGTTCAAAAATATCATTTACACCTTGTAAAATATTATTACGACTTCTAAAGTTTTGTGACAAGTCAATGCATACATCTTGAATCACACCAGATGTTTCCTCAGCTGTTTCTTCTAACTGATGTTTATCAAATTTTTGGTATTTCTCCGCAAAAATTAATGGATTTGCTAGTCTAAATCTATAAATACTTTGTTTCATATCCCCTACCATAAACCTGGTAGTATCACTTTCTGCATTTGCCATAGCTACAGCACCTAATATGGTTTCTTGTACTGTATTACTATCTTGATATTCATCAATATACACTTCTTTATAAAAGGCTCCTAACTCTTTAGCAACTTCTGTATAGTGAATCCCTGTCTGATTCCCCTCTTCATCAAATACAGGCTCAACTAAAAGCTTCATGCATAAATGCTCTAGGTCACTATAATCCACAATGCCTGCTTTTTGTTTTGCTTCACTGTACCTTTCTTCAAACTCTTTGATAAGCACTACTAGGTTTTCCATAAGCTGCCCTACTGTAGGGAGCTGGCTCATAAGCTTAGGATCTTCTACAAAAGCTAAATCCCCTTGAATATCTTTTACAACATCCTTCGCTAAGTCTCTATAAGCCTTTACCTTTTCTTTTATCTCCTCATCACATTCTTGTTTCTTGCGAGAAAGGGCTGCAAAGCTTATGCTTTTTATTGCAGTGATTAATGTATTTAAGTCTGTGTTTTCATCCACATCTTGTAAAGGCTCAATGTCCCCCTCTAAGGTTGGGCCATACAACATAGGACCATTTGGCATATTACAAAGGTCTATGGCATCTTTATAAATAATCTTAAGATCTTTTATCTGGTCATAAATAGACTTTTTAATAGTATCTGCCCAGGGCATCTCTGATACTTGATGATAAGTTGTATTTAGGCGTTGTACCTGTGTTTTTAGCCATATCTCTGGAAAAGGTGTACTCTTTGAAAATGTATACACTTCTAAAATAAGTTTAACTAAAGTAGCCATTCCCTGTACACTGCCATATACCTCTGCTAAGGCTAAAAAGTCTTCATCCTCTTCTTCAAAACGTTCCTCAAGTAGCTCTTCTAATATTTCCATCTTCATTATTTCAAGTTCAGACTGATTGCCCACTTTAATATTGGGGTCAATGTCTAAACGATTGAAATAAGCCTTAATGGTTTTTAAACAAAATGAATGAATGGTGGAAATAGAAGCCTTATGCACTAATGCCATTTGACGCTCTAAATAATTAATTCGTCCTATAATCTTGGGGTCTTCCATATTTCCTTCAACCTGCAACTTATGCATTTGTTCACCTAACTTAGCTGTAATACGCTCTTTCATCTCACCAGCTGCTGCACTTGTAAAAGTTACAATGAGGAAGCGATCTATCTCTATGGGGGCTTCTGTCTCACTGCCCATAATACGTTTCATAACACGCTCTGTTAAAACCGCTGTTTTCCCGGAGCCTGCTGCTGCCGAAACTAAAATATTGGCTCCCCTTTTATCAATGGCAGCTTGTTGTGCTACTGTCCATGCCATTTAAAGTTCCTCCTCTTTTCTTTCAATACGTCGCCAAATTTCATCTTTGCTTAAGTTTTCTAGTTTATCAAAACAGTTATCCGGCTGACTTTCATTAAATTGACAAATTGTACCATAAGAACAATAGCCACAAGGATTTTTATCCCCTAATTTAAAAGGCTTAGCACTTACCTTACCTTCTAATATTTGTGTTCCTAAATCTTTCACTGCCTCTATAATATGTTGTTCTAAAAGTTCAAACTGCTCAGTTGTAGCTGTAGAAGAACCTTTTCTTATACTCTCATCTTTATTAAGTGAAACTGGAATAGTAGCTCCTGTTCCCTCTTTATCTAGAGCCTTAATAACTTCTAATTGTTCTAGTACAAGTCCTGAAAGTTTAAACTGCTTCATATGGCTTGCCTCAATCTCGTCTTCTTCCATCCCCACTTTATAAGTCACATAAGGATTATTAATATGGAAGTAAAATACCCCACCTGGCTCATAGGCATGATTGAGTTTTAAATAGGCATCTAAATATAAAAGGAGCTGTAGTTGAAGTCCATAGTATACTTCCAGTAAGTTAAAGTTCTTATTTCCGGTTTTATAGTCTAGTATTTTCACATAGCTCGTTTCAGGGTCTTTGTAATATACATCTACACGGTCAATCTGTCCTGTAATATACACTTTACGTGTAGCATCAATATCAATTTGAATAGGTGGAAAACCTTTACCATCACCAAAGTTAATTTCATATCCTACAGGTTGGAACTCACCATTTCTTAAGTGAGTTGTTAACGCTTTAATAGCACGTCGTGCCATCTTCTCCACCTTCGATGCTGTATATTTAAAGCGGCCTGAATCTCTTTGTAAACGCTTCAGCTGCCCCATAGCAGAATCTGTAGCCTTTTTAACGGCAGCATGCATTTCCTGCATATTAGCAGTTGTCCATGTTGTACCCATAAGTGCCAGTTCTTTAGGATATTGCTCTAATGTAGCATGGAAAAGTGTACCTACTTCTGCACTATTCCATTCAAAAATTTTACGTTCCTCTGCTTTGATACCATATTTCATAAAGTAACAGCAAGCACAGTTTCTAAAGCTTTCAAGACGTGAAATACTTGTTTTTAAAACTGGTTCATTATACAGTAACTTTGTTGTTTCAGGACTTAAGTAGTGTTGCTGATTACTATAAAATAAATAATCACCAAGTCCTTTAAGTCTATCTGCCCAAACTGGTGAAGTCGCATACCAGCTGACAATATCTTTCCAGTCTTCCTCCTGCTCACGTCCTTCCACATATTCTCTTAAACGTCCACCAATATAACCAAAGGTAGGCAGTGGACGATACACTTCATCTAGTACACTTTTGCGTTTACTTTCTTCTACTTGTCTAAACATTTTGCTCAAACGATAGAAAATGAGGGATGGTCTTAAAGGCTTACCATTTTCATCACTTAAAGCAGCACTTAAATAAAGCTTATTGGTGGCACGCGTTAAAGTGGTATACACCATAAAAGAGGCCCCATATAAAGGCTGATTAATGATTAAATCACCAAATCTTCCTTTAGCTGCATGATCTTTTTCACAAAGCTGTCCTAATGTCACTTTATCCATATCTGAAAAAATAGGTGTAGCCTCATCTGTTTTTGGAATGAGCCCTTCATTGGTTCCTAATATGAAAAGTGCTTTAAGGCGTGGCAATCTAGTACGTTCTATTTCACCAATTAAGACCTCATCACTAGCAGGCGGAATAACACCCATCTTTAAGTAAGAAAAACTAGTTTCTAAAATACGTTTATACGTATTTACGTCTAATCGTTCATCACCTAAAAGATCCACAAGGCGTTCAAAAACTTCTATAATTTGCCCCCAAATTTGCGTATTTTCTAGTTCTAATAAACGGTGGTCCTCTGCCTTATTTTTTGCAATCATCTTTTGCAACGTTTCATAGGCCCCTATATCTTGTAAGAAATAAAACAGAGCTGTCGTCATGTCTACAACCTTAATTTGTCCTTCTACTTTACTAGCTTTAATGCGTTTCTCAAGGGCTATAATTGGTGCTAATATTTGAAGACGTATGGCATTAATACGTGTTTGTAATTCATTTTCTTCTGTATCATATTGCCACTCTGTATGCCATTTTTTCTTTCCTTTAATGCCATATGCCAAAATATAATTTTCTAGGACATCAATATCTTCTCGCGAAATAGGAAGCATATAGGTTCTTAAAAATGCCATCATACTCTTATAACTATAGCTACCTGTAACTACCTCCAGTACACTCTCTATGGCTGCTACTAAGCTATTGGTATGGATATTACGTTTAACATCTAAGAAGTATGGAATCTCATATTCTTTAAAGCTACCTTGAATAAGTGATTTATATTCCGCCACATCCCCTACAATAATGGCAATATCGTGATAACGATAGCCCTCATCACGCACTAAGCTTACAATACGTTTAGCCGTCTCCTCTACTTCTTCCATACGACAACTATATGTGTTTAAA
Source organism: Cellulosilyticum sp. (assembly GCA_045612745.1). GTDB lineage: Bacteria > Bacillota > Clostridia > Lachnospirales > Cellulosilyticaceae > Cellulosilyticum. The sequence continues at coordinate 6,428 of JAZKZQ010000020.1, forward strand.
CGAATTGCTTCACTTTCTCCTTCAAATGTTTTTTGATAGGGTTTTAAATAATTTTCTTCTAAATGCACAAACTCTGGTACTACACTACCCAACTCATGAATTGGTGTCAGAAATCGTGTATTATAACGAAGCTTTTCTGTTTCACATATGCCTATAAGCTTTTGATACATTTGAATGCTCTCATAAAATGGATGACTTATTCTCACTTTCTCAGTCAAACTATACTGACGATCCATTGGTAAGGTAATAGTTACCTGTTTAGCTTTTTTCATAAGCTCTTTAATAATATTAAGCTGTGTCATAGTAAAGCCATAAAAACCATCAATCCATATTTGTGCTTCACCTAATACCTTACTTTTATGAATAGACTGGGCTAAAAGACTCATATTCTTCTCAATTGTTAAGAACTGACTACTAATATAATTTTCAAAATAACTATAAATCATTTTAAGGTCTACAAGCTTACTTTTAAATAAAGAAGTGACTACTTCACTTCCCACCATTTCTTCTAGTTCCCCTTGCCCTAAGCCAGATTGCTCAAACATAGTTATAAGACGATTTACGGACTCAATAAAACCTGTATTATTCACATTCTTTTTATAGAATACTAATTCCTTTTTATGCTCTTCAATGACTTTCTTTAAAATAATCATACGTTCTAAGTCTTCAATAACAGGAATGTCTATCTTTCCCACTTCTTGAAAAACACCACGTGCTAATGTATTAAAACTTAGTACCTCCGCACGTAAAAGTCCTGGATAAAGTTTCTTTGCAAGTTCTTTTTGTGTTTGTAAGTTAAACTGTTCTGGTACTAATACAATAAGATTGTTATGCCCCTCTTCCTTAAGTGCTTTAGCTACTTGCTCATAACAATAATGTGTTTTTCCTACTCCAGACCTTCCTAATATAAATTCAACTTGTTGCATGATTTCACCGTCCTTCCTTTATCTTTATGTTCCTATTTTAACATATTTTTACGTAGGACATGAATTTCTCTTTTATATATACCCTATAAATATTTTTATTAAACCGTTTATATTAAATGGAGCACTCCTTTTTGCATGCTAATCCTCCTTCAGCACTTATTTTATATGACAAATGAAGAAGAGGATACTGCCACAAATTTCATTCTGTGGCAGTATCCTCTTCTTCATTTCTCCTTCTCTTGTCTTCCCTTGTATTTATAGTGCCTTAAATAGTAAATCAATATATCTTCTCTTGATTTCTTTAATTCTTTTAATATCAATATATGGTGTCACACTTTCTTCACCATCAAGCAAATTTAGCGCCTCATCAATATAACTAATACTGATTTCTAACTGCTGAGTTACCTCTAGATTAAGTAGTGCTAACTGTTCTAAAAATTTAACTTTATCTTCTAAATACTCTTCGTAAAATCCATAAGTACCTTTTTCATACTCAAATAAATGGGGTTCATAAATTTCTTTTAAAATACTGTAAGCCTCTTCTTTCTTACCTAAGTGGTCTAACTGTCTCGCAATATACAAACTCACATCCAAATCTTCTGCAGATTGTGCCATGTAGCTTGGAAGACTTTGACCACACTCTTCTAGATAAGTCCTGCAACCTATTAGACCTTCTTTTTGCATATGAAGTCCTCCTCTATATTTTATAATTACTAGCATAATATGATTTATCTACTTTAGATGTGATTATTCTTTTATCAAGGTTATTAATCTATTAGATTGCCAAAATTAACGTTGACTTTTTTATTTATAGTCGTTATATTTTATAATATATAAAATATAATATATAAAATATAATATATAGTTTTAAAAACTATATAGAAACCATTTATAAACTAGATTTATTCATAAACATAAAGTGGTTTCTCCCAATGATTTCACATTACTAAAAACTATGAATAACTAAAATTTATAAATGTGAAATCTATA
>JAZKZQ010000021.1:0-9732 GCA_045612745.1 Cellulosilyticum sp.
TTTAAGTATCTAAAGAATGAAAGATTTCATAATAGTTATCGTTTAAAAGAAGTAGAGACCAATGAACAACTTACAGATGTCATGGAAATACATTTTATCGAGATTCCTAAATTAGATGATAAAAGTGATGAAAGGGATTTACTAGTGGCATGGACACAGTTTTTAAAAAATCCTGAAAGGGAAAAGGTGCGAAATCATGAAATGACAATTGAAGAAATTAGAGAGGCAAAGGATGAATTACATCGTTTAAGTGCAGATGAAGAACAACGCATTTTATATGAAATGCGTGCTAAGCAGTTAAGAGATGAAATAAGTGCCTTAAATAAGGCAAAAAGAGATGGTATAGAACAAGGTATAGAGCAAGGCATAGAACAGGGTAAGTTAGAGGCCGCAAAGGCATTATTAGACATTTTAGATGATGAAACGATTGCTTTGAAGTTAGGTATATTATTAGAAAAAGTAAGTGCCTTAAGAAGATTGTAAGAGCGATAGATAGGATTAAATGCTTTAACTTGTAGCATTGGCTTGTTTTTTATGGTTCAAAACTATTTCTAAAAAATTCAAGAATACTAATACGCTACAGGACTAGTAACAGTATACTAGTAGTGGCGGTTTATAACCAAGCATAAATAGACTATAATAAAATAAAAAGTAATACAGGAGGTACTGAAATGGGAAAAGGATTATTAGACCCTAAGGTGGATTTTGTATTTAAAAATATATTTGGATCAAAGGAGCATCCAGAGATCCTAATATCTTTTTTAAATGCTATATTAAAACCAGTAGTTCCTATTGTAGGTGTAGAGCTCAAAGGGACGGAGCTAAGCAAGCATTTTGTAGATGATAAGTATTCAAGATTGGATATTAAAGCAGTTACAAGTAGCAAAGAAACCATTAATATAGAGATTCAGCTGAAGAACGAGAATAACATGATAAAGAGAAGCTTGTATTACCTAAGTAAGATGTATGAAGAGCAGCTTGGAGAAGGTGATGATTATGCAAAGCTTGAAAGAACAATCTGTATCAATATCCTTAATTTTAAGTATTTAAATACAGAGGTTTTTCATACGGGGTATAGATTTAAGGAAATGTATACTCATGAAGAACTCACAAATGTTATGGAATTACATTTTATTGAGATTCCTAAGTTGCCTAAAGAGAGTGATGAAAAGGATATGCTGGTGGCATGGACAGAATTTCTACGTGATCCAGAAAGTGAAAAAGTAAGAAGTCTTGAACTAACAGTAAAAGAACTTAGAGAAGCAAAAGATGAACTTATTCGGATGAGTAATGATGCGGAGCAACGTGCACTATATGAGATGCGTGCTAAAATTTTAAAAGATAAAAATAGTGCACTCAACCAGGCAAAGGAAGAAGGCAGAGAAGAAGGTAGAGAAGAAGGTAGGGAACAAGGTAGAGAAGAAGCTAAAAAAGAAGCTGCAAGGGCATTGCTTGATCTATTAGATGATGAAACCATAGCTTCAAGAATAGGGCTTGCCTTAGAAGAAGTAAAAGCACTTAGAAAAGAGTAGTACAAAGATAACTGAAAATATGTAAGTAAAGACCGTAATAGAATTGGTGTAAGATACTTCAATTTTATTATGGTCTTTTAATTTTTTAGTATGCTAAATTATTGAATGTTACACTGTTATTTTTGTTTTAAAATAAAGTCTGATAAATTGAGATAGTGTGGTATACTGAAAAAAACTGTATTTATCAAAAGGAGTCGAAAAAGCTAAAATGAAGCGATTGGCACAGCTTAAGAAGAAAATGATCGATTTGGAGGAATTAAGTAAGCTTTATAAATTAGAAAGCTATGGGTTACTTTATGAAAAGGTAATGGCATTAGTAGAAAATGAGTGTTTAACACCTGTCAAGGCAAGTGGGCTCAATGGAAAAAATCCTGCGCTTTATAAAAAATATCGTATAATGGTGGTGGAAAAGGATAGGTCATCTTATATAGAGGAGCTCATGTATCAAATGAGTCCTTTATTAGATGTGAACTATTATTTGAAGCATCTCTCCCAATATGAAGAAGAGCGTGAAGCAGTATTGCGTTTAAATGAGTATCTAAAGAGGCGTAGTAATGAAGAAATCTTTGTAGCCCTTAATGAACGGAGTTTTGAAATATGGGGGAGAGAAAAGTATTTGAAGCAAGAAGGTGGTATGACGCTCCTTAAAAGGGTGGGTTTACCATTAGAAGCACTTAAGGTGTATGAAACGGTGACACCGGTAGCTTATTATGTGCAGCATAAAAAGGTGCCACAGACCATTTTAATTGTTGAAAATATGGATACTTTTTATAGTATGAGACAGCATTTGATGGCAGGCAATCAGCAGATTGCAGGGCAGGAGATAGGGACTTTAATTTATGGTGCAGGTAAGCAGATTGTGAAAGGTTTTGGTACATTTATGGCACTAGGGGAAGCGTACTTGAGAGAGGCAGGTAATGTTTTCTTATATTTTGGTGATTTAGATTATGAGGGGATTAGTATTTATGAAAGCTTAGCTGAGCGCGGGAAACCTGAATATGAAATCACACTTTTTACAAGCCTTTATGAAAAGATGTTAGAAAAAAGTAAAGAGATGAAAATAGACTTACCTCGGATGAAAGAAAAGCAAAATAAGATAGTTATTTCAGATTTTTTAAGTTCATTTACTGTAAAGGATGCTGAAACAATACAAAGGCTTTTAGAGACAGGATACTATATACCACAGGAAATATTAAGTCGTAAGGATTTTTAGGAGGATGAAATGTTTGAGTTTTTAGAGCAGTATACAAAGCGGATGAAGAATGTAGGCTCACATGCTTTTATTCATAAAAATAGTTTGCAGAAAACGACTTGGAAGAATTATGGCTTTATAGAGTGGTATGAACAAATTAATGTGATTTTTCTACTCCTTTTGTATATTATGGAGCAGTCTTTAAAGGAAGAGCCTTGTACCATAGATGAGATGGGTGGCTTTTTAGATGATTTAAATAGGCGTTATTTTAAAAAAGAAATCTCTTATGAAGAAAGCAAAGCTTTAGCAGATTTTATTGTGAATACGATTTTGTGTAATGATGGATGTGCCATGTATTTCAATGGTTTTAATTTTTCTAAGGAACAGTATGAGCCTATTCATATTAGCTATATAGGGAATAAAATCGTGTTTTTAGAAGGTGAAGTGCGTCGTACGTCATATTTTCTGACGACAGAAGGCTATAATTTTGTATTGTCTACTTTAGAGATTGAGAATAATTTAAAGCTTACGATTCAAGAAATGATTTTTAAATTACATCTAGAAAAAGCCAATTATTCTCAAGCAGTGGAAGATGTAAAAGGGATTTTTAATCAATTGAGAATAAAGCTGCAAGAGATTCAAGAGGCTATGACTTGCATCCGTCAAAATGCCCTTAATTATTCTGTAGAAGATTATAAACGTTTACAAGAAGAGACGTTAGGTACTTTAGGGGATACAAAGAAGAAGTACGAAGGTTACAAGCAAGTGGTAAAAGCAACTATTGAGCAACTTGAAGACGAGCATATCAATGTGAAACAGTTAGATGAGAAGCAAAAACAAAATCTAACTCATTTGCAGATTATAGAGGGGTATTTAAGTCGTGCTATAGAAGAGCAACAGCGTATTTTGGGCGTGCACTTTGACCTTAAGAGTCTATATGAGAAGGAATTAGAAGGTATTTCAGCTATGACACTGATTAAGCGTTTTAGTTTAAGTAATGAGGTCTATGAACCTTTATTAAAAGATGTGAACATGCTATTGCATATGGAAGATTTTTTAAGACCGCTTTTTAATCAAGAAGTGGACAAGAATTATAATTTAAATGTAGCTTTTTTAGAACAAAAACCTTTGCGTAGGAAAAGAGTAGAAGAAGAGGAAACCTTTATTTCCTTTGAAGATGATGATTATGAAGCAGAAAAAATACGTGCGAAGCAGGAAAAGCTTAAGCAGTATAAACAGTGTCTAAACACGTTATTAACTTATGTTGCACAAAAGGGTGAAGTGACATTAGGTCAGTTAGAAGCAGAGTTTCAAGAAGAAGAGGTAAAACAACTCATTCCCACAATAGAGATTTTCCGTGAAATAATGATTGAACTCATTAAAAATAAAAAGCTAGTGATGGCAGATTTAATGAAGGAACAAGCTACAAGCATTGCTGATGAAAGCTTTGATTTTCATTTGACCACTATGGTACTTCAGCTTATAGAAGAGGAAAGTTTTTTGCATGATATCAAGATGATTGAAGTGTACAAAGTAATAGGTGGTAAAGTCATTAGTTTTAAAGGCTTGCCAAGTGAAAAGGGCACAGTGAATGTGGTGAAATGTAGTGATGTGATCATGCGTATTGAAAGGTAGGGAGTGAAAAATATGGCATATGAAATAGAAGATATTAGAAATAGTCAACGCATCTTTTATTATTTATTGAAGCACCATGAGCTAGAAGAAGATAAGGAAGAAGTGCTTTATCGCTTGTATTGTGAAGAAGAAATGGTGATGCATCTTGTAAAAAGTCAAGCGGAAATGGCAGAATGTGATATTGAGAAGTATGGTAGCACGATTTATTTGATTCCAAGGGTGGAAAATGATTTTTTAGGTTTCTCTAAAAATGCTTTAAAGCAAAAACTTTGTAAATCAGGAGCAACAGACCAAGATTATTATTTATCTCAATTTGTCATTATTACTTTATTAATGGCTTTTTATAATTCCCAGGGACAATCTAGTAAGTCAAGAGATTATATGCGTGGTGGTCAATTACTGAATATGGTGGCAGAAAGATTAGAGCAAGGCGCAAGATATATGAGTGAAAATGAAGAAAAAGAAGATAAAGGTGGTATTGCTTATACGAATATGATTGAGCGATTTGCAGCCCTTAAGTCTGCAGATGGGACGAGTCGTACGAAAACCACTAAAGAAGGATTTATCTATCAAATCTTAAGTTTTCTGGAGTCTCAAAATTTAATTATCTATATTGAGGCAGATGATATGATTAAGACAACTAAGAAGCTAGATCATTTTATGGATTGGAACCTTTTAAATAAAAATAATTTTGACAGGGTAAAACGTGTTCTACAGGAGGTGAGCCAAGATGAGTAAAATGAATGCATTACGTATTATTAATTTAAATTACAATAACAATAATATGAAAATAGATGATGAAACCTTTTATTTACAAGGTGAAAGTACATTACTTTCACTACGTAATGGTGGAGGTAAATCTGTATTAGTACAAATGATGATGGCACCTTTTATGAGTAAAGGCAAAAGGAATTTAAAGGATCGTGAGTTTCAAAGTTACTTTACAACCAATAGGCCTACCTTTATTTTAATTGAATGGGTTAAGGATCATGATGCAGGGTATGTGTTAACAGGAATGATGGTGAGAAAGCGTCAAGATAATTTAGAGGAGATGGAGAAGGAACCTTTAGAAATTCTTCAGTTTATTCATGAATATAATGGTCCAAATGACTATGATATTCATCATTTTCCAGCGGTACAGTCTACAGAGAATGGTAAGAAGCTTAAAAGCTTTGTGAGTATGTGTCAGCTTTTTGAGACATTAAAAAAAGAAAATAAATATGCATTTAACTATTATGATATGAGCCAATCCCATCAAGCAAGGCGTTATTTTAGTCATTTAAAGGAAAATCAGATTCATCAAAAAGAATGGGAAAGTATTATTAAACCTATTAATCTGAAAGAATCAGGATTATCAGAGCTTTTCAATGATGCAAAGAATGCACAGGGCTTAGTGGAAAAATGGTTTTTAGATACGATTCATAACAAGCTTAATAAAGATGATGATAAAATAAAACGTTTTCAAGAAAATCTTATGAAGTACATTTATCAATATCAAAATAATCGTTCTAAAATTACACGTAAAGCATTTATTGAATCCTTTAGAGTAGAAGCTGAAGATTTATTTAAGGCTGCTTATGTATTTAAGGAGGCTAAAGAAGAAAAGGAGAATTTAGAAATTCGCATTGGTAGTTTGATACAGTTACTTGTAGAACGTATTGAGGCATTAGGTAGCCAGATTATAGATGAGGTAGCAGTAGAAGAAAGTATAAGAGAAGCTATTCATACATTACAATATGAGGCACTATGCGTTGAAATTTATAGGGCGTTAGAAAAACAAAATGGGTTAAAAAAGGAACTTGAGGCAAATGAAATAGCAACTATAGCAAAAGAACAGGCGAAAGAGGAATTACTAGCATGTTTACACTGTGGGGAGTGTGCCAAACTCTATGCAGCTTATCAAAATGCTTCTAGAGAAGTGCAAAAGTACGAAAATGACCTAGAATATCTTAGCAAAAAGTGTGAAGACCTTGCACCAAGACGTCAAAGCTTAGGGTATACCTTAAGACAACACTATGAGAAAGAAAAGGATTTTTGGCAAAATGAGATTCATAGGTTAGAAGAAAAAATAATTGCCAATAACAATGCAAAAAGTCAGCTAGAAGACATGGCAAAAATGAACCGTGAAAAAAGTAAACAACTTCAACAAAATCATGGGGCCTGTGAAGCACACTTAAGTAATTATGATGCAAAAGAAAAAGCATATAATAAAAAATATAAGACCAATCTAAGTCGTAATATTGTGGGTTATTATGAAGAAAAGCTATTAATGACACAGCAAAATATTTTAAAGGAGCAGGAAGAAACTTTACAAAGGGAAGGTTTACAGTTAAAAAATCAGTTTCAAACCCACACAGAGGAGCTAAAGGGAGAAAGTGCGAGAGAAAGAGAAGTTTATGAAGCACTCATCACAACCACTGAAAATTTAAGGCAACAAGAAAAAATTTTAATAGACTTAGAAAAAGAAAAGTCAGTCAGAAAAGAAATCATTAAATATGTCAATCTAGAATCAATAGATTTATTTGAGAGAGATAAGATATTAGAGACCTTTAATAAATATATTCTAAGTTTGACCCAAAGCAAATTAGAAGCTCAGCTTTTATATGAAAAAGAAAAGGAAGCTTATCAGGCCTTAAAATCAGGTAAAGTCCTAAAACTACCAGTTGCTTTAGAAGAAGCCATTGAAGCTTTAGGAATTAATCTGATGTATGGGATGGAATGGCTTAAGAAAAATGGTTATGCCAAAGAGTATAATAAAGCATTAGTACAAGCTAATCCATTTATTCCTTATGCTTTAATTATGACACAAAAGGAAATCATGCAGCTTAAACAAAGTAAACTAGGTATGTATACGGAGACACCTATTCCAATCATAAAAAGAGAAGATCTAGAAGTTATTGGTGCTGCAGCAAAAGTGCAACAAGTCTATGTGTTTGATAAGGTAAATTTCTTGGTGGCATTTAATGAAGGTCTGATTGATGAAGAAGCACTTGAGCAAATGATTATGCAGCAAAGTGAAAAATTAGAGCGTATTCAGATGCAACTTGATAAACGAGAAGAAGAAATTGTTTTTTATGAAGATAAAAGAAATCAAGTTGTATATAGTCAGCTTACTAAAGAGAATTATGAGGAGACGCTCACAAATGTAGCCGGGCTAAAGAAAAATATAGAGGAATTACAGCGTGCATATGACCAGTGTCAAGTAAAACGTACAGAATTAAAAGACCTTCTTGGTAAGATACAAAAGGATTTAAGTAAAGTAGAAGGTAGTTTTGAGGGAATAAGGTGTCAGCTTGCAGATTTAGAGACACTGACGAAATCTTATACCAATTATATAGAAAAAAAGGATGAGCTTTTACACCTTAAAAAGGCATTAGCAGCTTTAGAAGAAATCATTAATGAAGAAGATAGCAAACGCCATGCACTGTATGATAATGAGCAAGCTTTAGGTAAGGAAAAGTTAAATAGCGAAAATCAATTAGCGCGAATAAAAGAACGATTATTACATTATGAAATGTATGAAGTAGGTTCATGGATTGATAAAGATATAGAAGACCTTGAAGCAGAATATAAGAGTATTACAGAAGCTATTTCTTTAGATCAAAAGAATTTAGAGGCACTACTAGAACAAGCTAAAGTAAGATTTAAAGCACAAGAAGAAGAGCTCATTGAAAAAGCTAAGGAATATGTTTTAGAGGAAGAAAGTTACAAAAACATTGTATACAGCCGTTTTGAAGAAAAACAACAAAAGGCGCAAATTAAAGCGTTAGAATTAGAAATCAAAGACTTAAGTAAAGATTTTGCTGAGCTAAAAGAAAAAAATGGGGCAATTAAAAATCATTTACAGCGTTTAGAAAACCAATTACAAACTGATTTTCATAAGCCGCTTAAGTCGCAAGAATTATTAGTGGTAGTGGATTTTAAAAAGGCAATCAATGCCAAAGAAGTAACATTAAAAGCTACGCTGCAAAAGAAGAAACAACTTGAAGAAGAAAAGAAAATTTTTGAGGTACAGCGTTCAGGTTTAGATAGTTTTGAGGCAATAGAATCTTTAAAAAGGGTGGAAATTGCTTTTGATAGCGCTAATATTGAAATGATAAAAAAAGAAATGCTTAGGGATTATCGTTTAAATACAAGAGCTTGTGAAGAAAAGCAAAAACAGCTTATTCAAGTGATTCATAAAATACAGCGCCAAGAAGCATTTGAAGATGAGTTCTTTAAGGCACCTTTATTAACTTTAGAAAAAATTTCTGACCATCCTGATTTCGTTATTGAAAATCTTAATAATACTTTAGCAGCTTATGCCACATTGATGATTAAGCTAGAAGCAGATATTGCCCTTATTGAAAAAGAAAAGCAAAGTCTCTTAGATAGTATGATGCAATATATTTATGAAATTCATGAACATATGGGTAAGATAGATCGTAATTCTACAGTGACAATTCATGAAAAACCTATTAAAATGTTAAAAATTGATTTACCAAACTGGGAGGAGCAAGAAAAGTTATATGAAATAAGGCTTAAGGATTTCATTGAAAGTATTACAAATGAAGCACTTGGTAAATTAGAACAAAATGAAACTATAGATGAACTTTTAGGGAAAAGAATGACTACTAAAAATCTTTATAATGAAGTCGTGGGAATTAGCCAGGTTGGTATAAAGCTTTACAAGGTAGAAGAAGAAAAAGTTTATCAAATTTCATGGGATGAAGTGGCGAAAAACTCAGGTGGTGAAGGCTTCTTATCTGCTTTCGTAGTACTATCTAGCTTGCTTTCTTACATGAGGCGTGATGAAAATGATTTATGGGGAGATTATGAAAGTGGGAAAGTGCTCGTGATGGATAATCCTTTTGCCCAAACGAATGCAGCACATCTCCTCAAGCCGTTAATGGATATGGCTAATAAACGAAATACCCAACTTATTTGCTTATCAGGTTTAAATGGTGAGTCTATTTACAATCGTTTTGAAAATATTTATGTGTTAAATCTGATAGCATCTAAACTGCATGAAGGCACAAAATATTTAAGATGTGATCATTTACGTGGGACAGAAGTGCCACAAGAATTAGTGGGCGTACAAATTCAAACAGAAGTAATTGACCAGATGACATTATTTTAATGTGTTTTTAGTGTTATCTTAGTTTAAAATAGTATTTATCTAGGTTATAATGAACAAATAAGATCAAACTTATAGACGGAGGATAATCTATGTTACAAGCGTTACTAGATCCGAAAATTGATTTTGTATTTAAACAAATTTTTGGGTCAGCAAAGCATCCTAGAGTGCTTATTTCATTTTTAAATGCTACTTTAAAACCGATGTTTCCTATTACAGAGGTACAGGTTAAGAATACAGATATTGAGAAAAAATTT
>JAZKZQ010000022.1:0-8601 GCA_045612745.1 Cellulosilyticum sp.
ACAAGTAGTATGAAAACCGATGCATATATTATACTAGGTACTTTAATAGTTTCTACTGTTATATGTACTTTGTTTGTAAAGCACAATTTTAATGAAACTAATGTGATTCTAATTTACATTTTAGGTGTCTTAGTGACGACCATGTTTACCTGGTTCTAAATATTTATATCTTAGTATACGAAATGGAGAGAAAGTTTTTGGTGTAGTAGGTATTGAGATGAAAAAGGGGAGAATACCATCTTTTGAGGAAGGCATAATGTGTGCTATTTTAAATGAATGTGCCCTAGCCTTTGAGAAAAGTGAGCTAATTTATAGGGAGAAAAAAGTAGCTATTAAACTAGAAGAGGAACAACTACGTGCTAATTTACTACGTTCTATTTCTCATGATTTAAGAATACCACTTACAAGTATTTCTGGTAATGCAAGTATGCTTATGAGTAATGGAAATCAAATATCAGAAAGCCAAAAATATCAAATTTATGAAGATATGTATGATGATTCTATATGGCTTATTAATTTAGTAGAGAATTTATTGTCTGTTACCCGTATTGAAAATGGCATTATGAAATTAAATGTACAGCCAGAACTAATAGATGATGTGATTACAGAGTGTCTTAAACATGTAAGTAGACATGGTGCTGAACATGAAATCATTGTATAAGAAGAGGATGAACTACTTATGGCTAAGATGGATGCTAAATTAATGATGCAAGTCATTAATAATCTATTAGATAATGCCATTAAATATACAAAAAAAGGTTCTCGGATTAGAATACGCACGAGACAGATTGGTACTAACATACAAATAGATATAGCTGATAATGGTGAGGGAATAGAGGATAAGCAAAAGAGTGAGATTTTTAATATGTTTTATACAGGAAACAATAAAGTAGTAGATGGTAGGTGAGGTATGGGACTGGGGCTTGCATTGTGCAAAACAATAGTAACAGCTCATGGTGGTGAAATTTATGCATTAGATAACAATCCTAAAGGAACCATATTTAGAATTATTCTAGAGGCTGAGGAGGTTTATATAAAATGATAAATGGAAAGCCAAGTATATTAGTAGTAGAGGATGATAAGCCTGTACGTAGTTTGATTACAATCACATTAAAGACACAGAATTATAAATATATGATTGCCGAAAATGGGATGGATGCTATTTTAGAAGCAGTTACACAGAAGCCTGATATTATATTATTGGACTTAGGTTTACCAGATATAGACGGGATAGAGGTCATTAAAAAAGTACGTACATGGTCTATGATCCCCATTATTGTTATTAGTGCCCGTAGTGATAGTAAAGATAAAATATTAGCATTAGATGCTGGGGCTGATGATTATATTACAAAACCTTTTAGTGTTGAAGAGCTCCTAGCTAGGTTAAGATCTACTTTAAGGCGTATTCAATATCTAGAAGGCAAGGGAATTGAAGAGGATAATAGCTTTATAAATGGTGATTTAACTATTGACTACGCAGCAGCTCAGGTTAAAGTAAAGGGTGAAGAAATTCACCTTATGCCGATTGAATATAACTTGATTTGTTTATTGGCACAAAACGTAGGAAAAGTTTTGACTCACCAATATATATTGGATAAAGTATGGGTTAATGCACTTGAAAGTGATGTGACATCCCTTAGAGTTTATATGGCATCTTTAAGAAAGAAGATAGAAGGCACAACGAATAAAGGGAAATATATTCAAACCCATATAGGAATAGGTTATCGTATGATTAAGATAGAGGAGTAAAAATATTTAATTAGGTTAGAAACTAAGGGGAAAATACAACTAAAATTAACGAGGGCATTGCAAAATGACAAATTATTTTGCAATGCCCTCGTTTTTAATAAATTAACTAATAAAGACTGTACTTCCTGAAATCATATGGTCATAAAACCACTTAGCATTTTCAACAGAGAAACGGATACAACCTTGAGAAGCTTTTTGGCCAAGTACACCTTTATTTTCTAATAGATAAGTACCTGTTTTATCAAAGATAATTGAATGATATAGGTAATTTGTTCCTATGAAGCCGAAGGCATATTTACAACAATAGCCTTTGGTTTGACCGAAACTAGGAACTTTATAGGTAAGTGAAAAGGTGCCCTTTGGTGTGGGTGTGTAATCTCTACCTGTTGAACAAATAAAGCTTTTAATAAGTTTCCAATTATTTTTACTGCCTTCAAAAATATATGTACATTGTTCATCTAGCCTGGTCCAAATAAGGTATCTTGTTGGGCTACTTAGATTTTTATTATTGATTAGGGATTCAACTTGATTAAGTTTTTCTAAAGTAATAGGATCTCCATAATCGGTGGTGACACCAGTAACTTGCTGTTTTCTAGAGTACTCTTGAAGTAGTGCTGAATCAAGTTGCCCCATATAACTAGAATTAATATAGTTAATATTTTCACCTTGGGCACTTTGAATGATTGTTGCAATATATAGCGCATCTTTATGAGCAGTTTGTGGTGCACGTTCTAAGATTTGTCCAGCACTTAAAGTATAACTACTTTTTTTAAGAATAGCTTCATCTTTCCAGTAAATATCTAAAACAGATACTTGGAGAGCTTCATTACAGAAACTTTTTAATCTTGTTTCTGTAGCAACAATAGGAAGTGTTTCACCTGGGATAAATGTACAAATATTATCAGAGATAGAAAGTATCCCAAATTGGCGAAGTGTAGCAAGTGGAACAAAAGTACGCCCATCACAAGAAATAGTTTGTGTCATCATATTACCAAATTGTACATTTCCATTATAGAATGTGAAAGGACTAAGATTCACGGTAATAGCAGAAGAAGTAGTAATAGAAGTTTTGAGTGGTGCTGAAATATTAATAGAGGTATTACTGTTTGTAATAATACAACCTAATTTCTTTAAATCAGCCACAGCAACATAATTTGTATTATAGGCTTGATACGTATTAATAGAAATATCTTTATAGACTAGTTTTAGTGGGCTATTTTTTAGTGTACCTAAGACATAGGTGGAATTAGGCTTTGTCCATAATGTAGTCGGAAAGATAAATACAAGTACTAACAGTAAAATCAAACGCTTTTTTGTCATTCAAGACACCTCACTTATAAAATAATCATTAGAAAAAAATGGAAACTGTTATTTAATTATAAGGTGTTAGAATAATTAAATAAATTGATAAAATGGTAGAAATTTACATATAAAACATATCCAATAATTAGTAAAATTTAACTTGAAGTAAAAGAGAAAGCTTTTATTGTAAATGTTTCTTAGCATGAACCCTATAAATTCATGATAAAAAGGCTTATAAGGATATATTAAAGACCAAAAGTAGTAAGGTGATTTGTAAGGAGATGTATAAATTATTGGATGAGAAACTGCAAATAAGCGGAATAATATAAAAGAATAGTGTTCATACTCTCATTAGATATTTTTAGGAGATATATGCAAATTTATGATTAGAGGGGGCGTTAGAATATGAGTGGATTAGTAGATACGAATAGGATTCTTAAAGGGTGTGAGGAAGAGTTAGGTAGGAAGGAACTTATTAAACGGGCTATATTAGGTATGTTTGTAGGTATGTGTTTAATTTTGATCTTTCTCTTAGGTTATAGATTAGGTGGGCAGTTTCAAACAGCTATAGTACATAAAGTAGCGTGGAACTTACAATTAGTGAATACAAGATATACAGTGCCAGAAGATTATAATGTAGAGTTAGCATTACTAGAAAATGGGCATGCTGTAGATAAGAGAATTTATAATGACCTACAAAGTATGATGAATGAGGCTAGAGCAGCAGGGTTATCACCTCTTATTTGCTCGTCATATAGGTCCCATGAGGAGCAGATAGATCTTTTTAATAAAGAAATGAATAAATATATAGCACAAGGTTATTCAAAAAAAGAAGCTACAGATAGAGCAGCCAAGTGGATTGCAAAACCAGGAACGAGTGAACATGAAATCGGTTTAGCAGTAGATATAGTAGCTAAAGATTATCAAATACTAGATGTTTCCCAAGAACAAACACCAGAGCAGCAGTGGCTTATGGCAAATAGTTATAAGTATGGTTTTATCTTACGTTATTCAAAGTATAAAAGTGAAGCTACAGGTAAATCTTATGAACCATGGCACTATCGCTATGTAGGAAAAGCAGTAGCTAGGATTATTACTGAGAAAAAATTATGCTTAGAGGAATATTTAGAGTGAAAAAGGCAGAGGCAAAAATGTTAAATCCACAAATAAGGAATGATGAGGCGTAGAGTCTTAATCCAGTAACAGTTATATCACATAGTACAGGATCGTATCCTACGAATACCTTTGATATAGGTAGTGCAAATATTTCAGATAAAAGTAACATTATGATGGATACCATTGAAGTAATCACTAAGCTTTTTCATGCTCGCCTTCTCCTAAAATATTACATCCGAAATCGGACTTGGTTAGCATAAGTTCGATTTCAGATGATGTCAAGAGAGCACTTATAATAAAAATAAATGTATGATATCAAACATTAACCTTGCAGACCTCTTGATTGTCTATCCATATCTTCAATTACGATATCATAGATTTCACCTAATGTGGCACAATATTCCAATACTTTCCATGGTTCATTAGTATGAAAATGAATTTTAATAAGTTCTTCATCACCAACGGCTAATAAGCAATCGCCTTTTAACTTAGTAGTGAAGTATTTGTTGATTTCATCTTCGTTTAAATTATGACCTTCAATTAATAGTTGTGTATCATATTTAAATTCTAACATTTAATTTTCCTCCTAAAAGTGTTCTAAATCATATTAAGGTATTTATACTTTTGACTAAAAAATGTTTATTTATTCAATTAAGTATAACACATGTTTGGGAAAATATCAGAAAATATCGACAAATAAGTGGAGCTAATAATTTTATAGTTCCCTATGACGGAATTGTCTTGATACGGTATATAAAATAGTAGTACTTGGTAATATATAAGCAAATGATTAATAACCTAACCCAAATCACATCTACCAAGATTAAGGGAAAAAGTAACATAATTGAAGCAAAGGTTAGTAAGCATACCTTGGTTTTTAGTGTCATGCTACGTTCTGTCACGAAAGTTTCTAAATGATTTTTGTAAACCTTAGTTTGAGTAAACCAATTATGAAATTTTGTTGATCCTTTTGCAAAGCAGAAGGAGGTAAGTAGCAGGAAAGGGGTAGTAGGTAAAATAGGTAAAATTGTGCCTATTAGACCTAATATTAATGCTATAAATCCTATTGTTAAATATATAATTTTACGCATAATGCCTCCCTTATTAGTTCATTAATTTTTGAGGTCTTCTATTTTAAAAGTAAGAGATAATTTAAAATATGGTGATACTGGCATGGATATGATAAATAATTGATTTGTTAATTTTTAATAAGAAATAGCTATGAGCTGTGATGTAATCATTTGCGATTAGTCACAGCTCACAGCTATTTTAAAATAGTTGTTATTTATATTCTGCAATAAGTTTTTCAAAAGCTGGTAATGCATTTACGATTTGAGACTGTTTTACACAGTAAGAGATTCTTACATAGCCAGGGCAACCAAAGTCATCACCAGGTACTAAAAGTAATTCGTATTTTTTAGCTTTTTCACAGAAAGCATTTGCATCGTCTTCTAAAGCTTTTACAAAGAGATAAAATGCACCATCTGGTCTTACACAGTTGTAGCCGAGGTCAGTAAGACCATTGTAAAGGATATCTCTATTTTCTTTATAAGCATTAATATCAGAAGTCGCTTTTACACATTTTGCAATAACCTTTTGGAATAAACTTGGGGCACATACATAACCAAGGGCACGACCAGCACCACAAATAGCAGCATAAACTTCGCTACTATTTTCCATTTGATCAGATACAGCGATGTAACCGATACGTTCCCCAGGAAGTGAAAGGGCTTTACTATATGAGTAACATACCAATGTATTTTTGTAGTAGTTCATTGTGTAAGGTACTGTAATGTTATCATATACGATTTCTCTGTAAGGTTCATCAGAGATTAAGTAGATTGGATGACTATATTCAGCAGATTTTTCCTCAAGGATAGTGCAAAGTTGTTTAATCGTTTCTTCTGAATAAACAACACCAGATGGATTGTTTGGTGAGTTCATAATAATCCCTTTAGTTTGAGGAGAAAGTAATGCTTTAAAGCTATCAAAGTCAATTTGGAAGTTATCTGTATTTACAGGGACAACTTTAAGCTCAGCACCCACTGATTGTACGAATACACGGTATTCTGGGAAGAAAGGTGCAAAAGTAATGAATTCATCACCTTCTGTAGCAAGTGCTCTTAATGAAATACATAAAGAAGCAGCAGCACCTACTGTCATATAGATATGATTTGGTGTAAGTGTTGTATTAAATCTTTCATTAATATAATCCGCAATAGCAGTTCTGACTTCAGCATCACCTTGAGCAGAAGTATAACCATGAAGAACAGCTGGATCTGTAGAATTTAATAGCTCCACAATAGCTTCCCTCACACACTCAGGCGCAGGTACGTTAGGATTTCCAATACTAAAATCATAAACATTTTCAGCACCTATTTCGGCAGCTCTTTTTTTGCCATACTCAAAAAGTTCTCTAATAACAGAACGTTTAGTTCCTAATTTAACCATTTCATTTGAAATCATATATTGCACTCCTTATCACATTTTAGTTTTATTTTGAATATACTATATATATTATAATTTAAAAACTAATTAAAGAGAATAACAAGTTTTATAGGGACAGGTCTCTAAAATTGCTGTTTGGATAAATGGTATAGGGACAGGTCTCTAAAATTACTGTTTGAGGAAGGTGATGAAGGTTTGGGAGGCAATGGAGAGTTCTAGTTGTGGGTGGTATGCAATACCTATATGACGTGTTGGTAGAGGTGTTGTAAGGGGAATTTCTATTAGGGTACCCTTAGTAAGGAGAGGTGTTACAAAGCTTTTCACAACAGATGTAATTCCAAGACCTGCTTTAGCACATTCGATAAGGAAATCCATATTGCTAGCTTCAATACTAGGAGTAAGTTTAAGACCTAATGTTTGAAAATGATTTTCTAAATGTAGCCGTGTAATACTTTTCTTAGAAAGTAGCATGAAGCAAGCTTTTTGACAAAGTTCTTTCGGGGACAGGTCTCTAATATTGCTGTAGTAGATGGGGTTACAAACTAGGATATCCTCAATTGGCTGTAGGGGGATAAATTCTAGGGAGGTATGGGTAAGTGGTGAACTGATGATGGTTAGATCGAGGAGACCTTTTTGGACGAGGTCTAAGGTTGTAGTAGTATTATCGTTAAAAACACGTACCTGTAGGGTGGAATGAATTTTTGTGAATTGTGAGAGACGCGGAAGAAGAAAGTGAGTCCCTAAGGTAGAGCTTACGCCTAATTTGAGTTCGCCTGCATCTAAATTTTTAAGTTTGGTAAGAAGATTTTCACCAGCAGTTATGGAAGAAAAGGCTTTATCTAGGTGTTCATATAGGAGTTTGCCCTCACAAGTTAATAAAACACCTTTGGAATTTCTTGAAAAAAGTTTAAGGCCTAAGTTGTTTTCTAGAGTTTTAATAGATTTACTAATGGCAGGTTGTGAGATATAAAGAGCATTGGCAGCATGAGAAAAATTTTCATACTGGCAAACTGTATAAAAAATTTTATATAAATTAAGATCATTTAACATGGTATTACCTCCAGTTATAACGTGTATAAAGAATTGATATTTTTATTATATAGGATAATGCGTTAAAATACAGTTAATTCAAATAAACAGGGGGAGATATTATGAGAGAATGGGATGTAAAGACTTATGAAAAGTTTGAGAGGGAAAGAATTCAGCCTTCAATTGATTTGGTAAATCGTATAGTAGAGGAACAGCCGAAGAAAATAATAGATATTGGGTGTGGTTCAGGAATGAGTACGAAAGTACTTGCAATGAGATGGCCTAAAGCAGAAATTATTGGGGTAGATAACTCTAATACTATGTTAGAGCAGGGGAAAAGATTAGGACTTGATGTGAAATGGGTATTTAATGATTGTAATGAGAAGTTTGAAGTATTAGGTAAAACAGATATGATATTTTCTAATGCAAGTCTGCAGTGGCTTAGAAATCAAGAACAGGTGATAAAGAATTGGTTTGAAATGTTAAATCCAGAGGGAATTGTGGCAGTACAAATTCCACTTTTTGAACAAATGGATATGAAAAAATGTATTACTGAAGTAAGTGAGAAAGCTAAGTGGCAACCTTATTTTAAAGAAGTGGCTAGCAAGAATTGTTATAACTATAGTGAAGATGAGTACTATAGTATGATAACGAAATATAGTAAGGATGTAGATATATGGATGACAGAGTATTTTCACATCCTAGAAAACCAAGAGGCAATTATGGAATTTTTTAAGAGTACAGCACTTAGACCATATAGCAATGCGCTTAATGATACAAAGTTAGAAGCAGAATTTATAAATGAAGTTTTAAAGAGGGTGAAGTATTATTATGGGTCACAAGTGGATGGTAAGGTACTACTCAAGTTTAAACGCTTATTTATAGTTGCAAGAAAATAGAATATATAGAGTTAGAAAAGCGGGGACAGGTCTCTAAAATTGATGTTTACCATCAATT
>JAZKZQ010000023.1:0-5450 GCA_045612745.1 Cellulosilyticum sp.
CATAATCTATACATACTCTTACTATATACGTATATTCAATATTAGGATCTAATTCAAAATTATCCTTGCCTGCTAATTTTAATAATTGATTCATTATTTTCTTCATAGTTTTCTTCCTTATACAATTGCATACACTCAAAGTAAAATTGCTTCATATCTTTTATTAGGGTT
This sequence comes from Cellulosilyticum sp., assembly GCA_045612745.1. Taxonomy (GTDB): domain Bacteria; phylum Bacillota; class Clostridia; order Lachnospirales; family Cellulosilyticaceae; genus Cellulosilyticum. The sequence continues at coordinate 172 of JAZKZQ010000023.1, forward strand.
TCTTTACAAATTGTTTGATTCATACTTTCTAATTGTTCTACTGATAAGTTCTTAATTAAATCTTTTATTTCTGTTTTATCTCCTGCTTTAACAATCATGGCCTCATTTTGAATCAAATCTTTTGCACCTACATTTTCACTTACAATTACTGGCACGCCATGACTAAGTGCTTCTAATACTGTATAGCCAAAAGTCTCCTTCCACACACTTGGTACGACCAATAAATCCGTATGCTTAAAAATCTCTCTTAAGTCTTGGAAAACATAACTACCATGTACTTTCATATAAGTACTTACTTCACTAATATTTGTATATACATTTAATTCAAAATTTCTATCACCTGCTGCATATAATTCATCTAGTGCCGCCTTTAATATAAAATAACCTTTGTATGGTTTAGCTGGTCCTAAATAGGCTAATTGAAACTTCTCATGGCTAAAATCTTTTATTTGTCTTTCATCTGTAATGTCCGCATGTGTAATACTTATGACTTGTCCCGCTTTATATGTAATATACTTCTCATAAATCTCCTGTGTTACTGTTGAATTAAAATGTATAATATCTATGTTTTCTAACATCTCTTTATAATAATCGCTTAAGTTTTTAAATGCCTTTTTCCTATGGGTTACGAGTTCTTCCGGCAGATATTGTTCTTGTTCGTTTTCATCAAAAAATTTTTTTCTATGTTGTCTGCGCATATATTTTATGATACTAGAATCTTTCAGTAGACGATAAACTCTTGACTGCATCAAGTAAATTTTCTTAATAGATAGTGCATTATAATTACAATATACACATGCCTTAAATGAATCTGTTTCCATACATGCACAGCCCTTTTTATACATATGTACCTTAGGACAAATCCCGAAGTAATCATGTGTCGTAAATACAGTTCTTATCTTTAATTCATTTAAAAGCTTAACTATTTCCTTATGCAATCCCATTAAAGTATGAATATGTACAGTATCCGGCTTGTAATCTAGAAGAAATGCTCTGATTTGTGCTAAATTTGCTTGTTTCATAAATTTTTCTACTTCCCAGATTCCCTCATCTAATGGTACTGGTAGTGGATTAATCAGCTCAAAACTGCTAATACCTTCTATATCTTTACGCCTTTTTATCTTCACAGTATCCTCTAAAAGCTTTATCTCTCCAGGCCACACTAATCCTACTACATGTCCTTGTTCTTTTTGTACTTTCATCAAGTCCATACAGAACTTAACGAGTCCACCACTTCTATAGGGCGGAAAACCTAATGAATAGTGTAAGATTCTCATTTTAAAAATAGCTCCTCATAACGGTTTACAATATAATCCCAGTTGTAATACTGCTTTATTCTTTCTCTGGCTTTATTACCTAATTCTTCAATTCTTTCTGCACTTAACTGATCTACTTCATCTATAAGCCTCGCAAGTGAATATTCTTCTTTACGCCAGTACAAGGCTCCTTCTTGTCCAACCTCTCGATTAAAACCTACGTCTAAAAGTAAATTAAGCTTTGTGGAAGCAAGTGCCTCTAATAAACTAGGATTAGTACCACCTACCTCATGTCCATGAAAGTAACCATATGCATTTTCCCTGATTTTCTTAAGTAGTTCTCCGTCATATACTGTACCAACAAATTTAATGCGCGAATCTCTATCAAACTCAGTAGCAACTTTCAGACTTTTTATAAACTTTTCTGATACATTGGTAATAAGCACAAAGTCTTTTTTTGTTTTACTCTTCATAAATTCACGTAGCATGGTCTCATAATTATTTTCTGGCACAAATCTTCCCACCACTAAATAATAGTTATACGGTTTAACTTCCTTTTCTTGATACCAAGTAACTACCTTCTGCTGATTATCTGTTAAAGTAGATGGTATTATATCCGATCCATATGCAATAAAGGTTGTGCTAGGTGTATACATCTTATACTCTTCTCTTATGTATTGTTCAATACTTTTACTGTCACAGATTAATAAATCTGCATGCTTTACCATATACTTTTCACTAATTTTCCAATATTTCCTTATAGGCGCACTCCATTTTGCTCTCTTCCATTCATGTCCATCTGGATTTACAAAAAGTTTTCCCCCTAGCTTTTCAATCTGTTTTTTATAATATCCAATAAAAGGACCTATTCGACATGCTAATACATAAAAGATTGGTGCTTTAATTTCAGAGTGCTTCTTACAATATTTAATAAAATAATGTAAGGCAGCTAAATCATAATACACTGCCTTAGCCGCACCTATAGAAGGCACTTTAATCCCTACACACTCTGCACCATTATATTCATATTGTGTAAACTTATCCGAAAGGCATGCCACATGATATCTTATCTCATCACTTTTTCGATACTGTGTCAATTTTTCAACAAACGTTTCAAAGCCTCCATATTTTGCTGGAATACCTTTTGAACCAACAATAAATACATGCTGCTTTGAACTTATACAAGTTATACTTGTTGTATCACAATTTAATGATTTAAACTCATTATTCTCTTCCATAATATCCCTCAATTCATAATGGTCTATACTCTAATTTCCTCTTCTAAATATTTTTTAATATGATTTCTTTAATCCCTTCGATATAAATCTCTGGTATAAACTTTTTCCTCACAGTCAGCTAATTCTTCACTATACCTATTAGCAACAATGCAATCACACACATCTTTAAAGCTTAATAAATCATTAACTACTTGACTGCCAAAAAATATACTTCCATCCGCCAAAGTTGGCTCATAAATAATTACCTTTACACCTTTTTCCTTAATACGTCGCATAACACCTTGAATAGAACTTTGTCTAAAATTATCACTATTAGACTTCATTGTGAGTCGATAAATACCTACTACAACGCCCCTTTTTTCTTTTGAATGATTATAATATCCAGCTTTCTCAAGCACACGTTCTGCTATAAAATCCTTTCGTGTGCGATTTGCATCTACAATTGCTCCCATAATATTCTGTGGGACATTATCATAATTGGCTAATAATTGTTTTGTATCCTTAGGTAAACAATATCCACCATACCCAAAGCTTGGATTATTATAATGATTGCCTATTCTAGGGTCTAATCCAATACCTTCTATAATCTGTTGACTATTTAATCCTCTTATTTCTGCATAAGTGTCTAACTCATTAAAGAAACTTACTCTTAATGCCAGATATGTATTAGCAAATAACTTTACAGCTTCTGCCTCCGTTAAATTCGTAAATAACATTTGTATATCTTCTTTAATAGCTCCTTGTGCCAAAAGCCCTGCAAAAGTTTCAGCTGCTACCACCATTTCTTTTGTTTCAGGCCTTCCTACTATAATGCGACTAGGATATAAATTATCATATAGTGCACGACCTTCTCTTAAAAATTCTGGTGAAAACATAATATTTTTACATTTATACTTTTCACTAATGCTTTGTGTATATCCTACTGGTACTGTAGACTTAATAATAATTATGGCTTTTGGATTAACCTCCATCGCTAACGCAATAACTTCTTCTACTGAGCTTGTATTAAAATAATTCTTTACTGAATCATAATTAGTAGGGGTTGCAATAATAATAAAGTCTGCATCCTTATAGGCAGCTATTGCATCGGTTGTTGCTACCAAATTTAAGGTATGGCTACTTAAATATTCTTCAACTTCAGTATCCACAATCGGGGATTGTCTTCTATTAATCATCTCCACCTTTTCTGACACAATATCTACTGCTACAACATCATGATGCTGCGCTAATAATATTGCATTTGATAATCCCACATATCCAGTTCCTGCTATTGCGATTTTATATTTTTGATTATTTATATTCATTTTTCTCCCCCTCTGTTTTTATCGGGACCCTGACTTCATTAAGACAACGAGTACTGTCTTAAGTAATATTTTTATATCTAGTCCAACTGACCACTCCGTGATATACCGTGTATCTAACTTTACAACTTCTTCAAAATCCTTAATATCATTACGTCCGCTTACTTGCCATATACCTGTAACACCTGGCTTGACTGCTAAGCGTTTATAATGATGATTTTCATACTGCTCCCATTCATCTAGGGTAGGTGGTCTTGTACCGACTAAACTCATATCCCCCTTTAAAACATTAATAAATTGTGGAAATTCATCTAAACTCCATGAACGAATTTTTTCGCCTATACCTGGGATAATGCGTGGATCATTTTCTATTTTAAACATTAATCCTTGCATTTCATTTTGAGCCATAAGCTCTTTTTTTCTTTCTTCTGCATTCATATACATAGAGCGAAACTTATAAATCTTAAACTTACGTCCATTTTTACCAACTCGCGTTTGTTCAAATAAAATTGGCCCTGGATCCTTAAAATAAATCATTGGGCCTAAAATAAGTACTAATACACCTGTTATAAGCGTTCCTACTAAACCACCTAAGATATCTAATGTTCGTTTTATCAATACCTGATATGGCTTAGCAATTCTCATACCACTAGTTAGCACTGTATATCCGAAAATTTCTTCTAGTGCTCTATCCCCTATTTCATAAGGCCTATTAGTCAATTTAATATGTACAATTAATCCCATTTGATAACATGCTTCTAAAAGAGTCTCTGGTATTTTAATCTCTCTTGGTAAATTAATAAACACCTCATCTACTATATTATTTCTTAAATAAGCTAATACTTCCACTTCATCAAAAAACATCATTTGGACTCCCATTATTTCATTTTTATCTACTACATCCTCTATTAGTACAATTTTATCAATTACATAATCTCTATATGCCTTCTCCTCCACTACCTGCATCATCTCATTTGCTTCATTTTGTGTCGTCACTAGAAGAATATGTCTTATATCCCTTTGTACACTCATAAACTTCTTTAGCCAATATTTCAAAAGTTGACGCTCCAAAAATAAACCTACAATACCAAATAACCATACTTGAAATAATATCAGTCTAGAAAAATCCTTTCTAATCTCTGAAAAGAATATATATGTAGTACTTAATAAAATAACATGTGTCACATGAATTACTGCTACCTTAAACTCCTCAACTGCTCTTCTCTCTAAGATATGCTTATATGACTGCATAAAATACATTACACCTATTTCTAATAACCCCAGTGCTATTCCATACTTTAAATATATCTTATTACTATATACCCACCCCAAGCCGTATCTTAAAGCATAAGCTACTATTAATATAACTTGTAGCATCATAAAATCTAATATCATAAAATCTAGATGTTTAGAATATTTCCTATTTTTCTCTGCATACATATTCTTTATACTCTCCCTCTTTTACTTTTAATTTTTGCTTTTGT
>JAZKZQ010000024.1:0-15517 GCA_045612745.1 Cellulosilyticum sp.
TAAAAATAAGATAAAAATAAGAAGTATATTGAATGTTTTAATGGAATTAAAGTGAGTATGTAGAATAATGTTCGGAAAAAAGTGAGTGATATATAAAAAATAAAAGGTAAAAACAGTAAAAAACCATAAAAAATAGAAGAAAAAAATATTGAAACGTAAAAATATCGAACTATATTAAAAATGTTAAAAAAAATGTTCGTAACTTTATTGACTGAAAATACTGATTGTGTTAATCTTAGAGTAGCTAAAACAGGTAATACTTATGAAAGGGGAACCACAATGAGTGTTTTCAGAGTTTATGTAGAAAAGAGAAAAGGTTTTGATGTAGAAGTTAAACGTATGAAGAAGGAGCTTGAAGAGTTCTTACACATTGAAAATGTAGAGGACATTCGTATTCTAAATCGCTATGATATAGAACATGTGAGTGAACTCGCTTACAAGAAAGCATTAAACACTATTTTCTCTGAGCCACAATCAGATGTTTTATTTGAAGAAGATTTAGAGGTATCTGGTGATTTTACTTTTGCTGTTAGTTTCTTAAGAGGACAATATGATCAAAGAGCTGATTCATGTGTACAATGTATACGTACAATTGATAGCACACTTAATCCTGTTGTTAAAACAGCAAAAGTTTATATGATAAATGGAAAACTTACAGATATTGAAAAAGAAAAAATCAAAAAAAGTGTAATTAATCCAGTAGAATCAGAAGAAGTAAGTCTTGAAAAAGTTGAAAGTCTAGATATGACATATCCAGTACCAGAAGATGTGAAAGTACTTGAAGGTTTCATAGATATGTCTAAAGAAGACTTAGAAGTTTTTAGAAAACAAGAAGGTCTTGCAATGAGCCTTGAAGATTTAGCTTATTTCCAAAACTATTTTAAAGGCGAAAATAGAAATCCAAGTTACACAGAATTAAAAGTGGTAGATACATATTGGTCAGATCACTGTAGACATACAACATTTATGACAGAGCTTACAGACATTGAGATTGAAGATGGTGAACTTACAGGTCCTATCAAAGAAGCACTTGAAAGTTATTATGCTATGCGAGAAGAGTTAGGGCGTACACATAAAAAAGTTTGTCTTATGGATATGGCAACAGTTATTGTGAAGTATTTAAAGGAACAAGGAAAATTAAAAGAACTAGTTGAATCAGAAGAAATTAATGCTTGTACGATTGAAGAGACAATTGATGTGGATGGTCAAAAAGAAGAATATCTTATTCTCTTTAAAAATGAAACACACAATCATCCAACTGAAATCGAGCCTTTTGGTGGAGCAGCTACTTGTCTAGGTGGTGCTATTCGTGACCCACTTTCAGGTCGTAGCTATGTCTACCAAGCAATGCGCGTTACAGGTGCAGCAGACCCTAACGAACCTATTGAAAATACAATTCCAGGGAAATTACCACAACGTGTTATCACAAAAACAGCTGCAAATGGCTACAGCTCATATGGTAATCAAATCGGACTTGCAACTGGTGAAGTTAAAGAATATTACCATGAAGGGTATAAAGCAAAACGTCTAGAGGTAGGTGCAGTAGTAGGTGCAGTTAAAAAATCTAGCGTAAAACGTGAAGAGCCAGTGGCTGGAGATGTGATTGTGCTTTTAGGTGGTGCTACAGGCCGTGATGGTTGTGGTGGTGCAACAGGTTCTTCTAAAGAACATACAGAAGAGTCTCTTCAAACATGTGGTTCTGAAGTACAAAAAGGTAACCCAGTAGAAGAAAGAAAACTTCAAAGATTATTTAGAAATCCAGAGTTCTCAAAACGTATCAAACGTTGTAATGACTTTGGTGCAGGTGGTGTATGTGTTGCCATTGGTGAAATTGCAAAAGGCCTTCGCATTAACTTAGATGAAGTACCTGTAAAATATATGGGACTTGATGCTACAGAACTTGCAATCTCTGAATCACAAGAGAGAATGGCAATTGCTATTGCAAAAGAAGATTTAGAAGAAATGATTGCACTTGCAAACAAAGAAAACTTAAATGCAGTATGTGTGGCAGAGGTAACAGAGGAAGAACGACTTGTTATGACTTGGAGAGGTAAAGAAGTTGTGCATATTGATAGAAGTTTCTTAGATAGTGCGGGTGTAACACAACAAAGAACGGCAAAAGTTGTCGCACCTAGCTTAGAAGTAGAGCGTATTACTTTATCTAAAGAAAGTATTTTAGCTAACTTAAAAGATTTAAATGTAGGTCTTCAAAAAGGTTTAGGTATGCAGTTTGATGGTACAATCGGTGCAGCTTCAGTGCTTATGCCATATGGTGGTAAAAAACAACTTACAAAAGAAGTAGGTATGGTAGCTAAGATTCCAGTACTTGAGGGAGAAACAACAGCTGCAACTTATATGACACATGGTTTTGATCCATATTTATCAGAGCAATCACCATTCCATGGTGCAATGTATGCAGTAGTTGAAAGTATTGCAAAACTTGTAGCACTTGGTGCAGATTATACAAAGACATATCTTTCATTCCAAGAGTATTTTGAAAGACTTGGTGAAAATGAAGTAAGCTGGGGAAAACCAGTAGCAGCACTTCTTGGGGCACTTGTGGCACAAAGAGAGCTAGGTCTTGGTTCAATTGGTGGTAAGGATAGTATGTCTGGTACATTTGAAAATATCAGTGTACCACCAACACTTATTTCATTTACATGTAATGTAGGTGATGCAAAAGATTGTGTAAGTGGTAGCTTCAAAGAAGTAGGCAGTAAGTTAGTTTATGTAGCTATTCCTAAAGATGATAAATTTATGCCAGACTTTAATCAAATGCATAAAGCATATGGCAGCATTTATGAACTTGTTAGAGAAGGTAAAGTAAGAAGTAGTTATGCAATTGGTAAAGGTGGTATTGTAGCGGCACTTAGCCAAATGGCAATTGGTAATGAGATTGGGGTAAATGTAAGCTTAACAAATGAAATAGCACCATTTGATGCAAATTACGGAGACCTCGTGCTTGAAGTCGCAGCAGAAGTAGCTAACACACTAGAAGCTGATCTCTTCACAGTAATTGGTGAAACAGTCTCTGAAAAGATACTTACTGTAAATGGCATTACATTAACTTTAGAAGAAGTAGAAAAGACAATGCTTTCTGTAGTTGAAAAGGTATTTGTACCTAAAGTAGACTGCGAAGATAAGGCAGTAGATGCTACTTTTAATAGTGAACGTAAAATTTATATAGCAAAAAATAAAATTGCTAAGCCAGAAGTAATGATTCCAGTATTCCCAGGTACAAACTGTGAAAGAGATACAAGACGTGTCTTCGAAAAAGCTGGTGCAAAAGTAAATGAAGTACTTTTTATAAATCGCACCAATAGTGAAATCGAAGATTCTATTGAAAGATTATACAAAGGCATTCAAAATGCACAAATTATTGCATTCCCAGGTGGTTTCTCAGCAGGAGATGAACCAGATGGTAGTGGTAAATTCATTGCTTCAGTATTTAGAAGTGAAAAGTTAAAAGCAGCTATTCATGAACACTTATATGCACAAGATGGTTTAATGCTTGGTATTTGTAATGGTTTCCAAGTACTTGTAAAACTTGGTTTATTACCATATGGAGAAATTAGAGAAATGGATGCAAACTGTCCAACACTTACTTATAACACAATCGGTAAACATATTTCACTTATGGCAAAAACAAAGATTACAAGTGTAGCGTCACCATGGCTTAATGGTGTGAACCTTGGTGAAATCTATGAAATTCCAGTATCACATGGAGAAGGTCGTTTCGTAGCACCAGAAAGTGTACTTCAAGAACTTATTGCTAAAGGTCAAGTGTTTAGCCAATATGTAGATGAAAATGGTTTCGTAAGCAGTGATGGTAATGTAAATATTAATGGTAGTATGCACAATATCGAAGGAATCGTGTCTAGTGATGGTCGTATCATTGGTAAGATGGGACACAGTGAACGTATTGGAAACTTTGTTCACAAAAATATTCCAGGTCTTAAGGATCAAAAAATCTTCGAATCAGGTGTTAACTACTTTAAATAATAGATTAGCAAAAATGTGTAAGAAGGTAAGGCTATGCCTTATCTTCTAAAGCACAAGGGAGGCTCTTATGAAAATAGCATTTGTAATGGGAAGTGACTCAGATCTTCCAGTAGTAGAAAAAGGCGTTAATATAGTTAAAAAATTTGGTGTAGATGTAGAAGTTCGTGTAATTTCTGCACACCGTACACCTCAGGCTGCTGAAGAGTTTGCCAAAACAGCAGAAGAAAGAGGTGTTGGGGTAATTATTGCAGCAGCTGGTAAAGCAGCTCATTTAGGTGGTGTTATTGCAGCTTATACAACACTTCCAGTAATTGGTTTACCAATCAAATCAAGCACACTTGATGGACTTGATTCATTACTTTCAATTGTACAAATGCCACCAGGTATTCCAGTAGCAACTGTTGCCATTGATGGAGCAGAAAATGCAGGTATCCTAGCAGTACAGATGTTAGCCCTTGCAAATCCTGAGCTTAAGGCAAAACTTCAAGCTTATAAAGTAGAAATGGCAGAAAAAGTAGCAGCAAAAGATGCAGCAGTTAGTAGCAAGTTTATGTAGTTATTTAAAGTAGTAGATATAATCATTTTAAATAAAAGCGAATGCTTATGGAGGGAATTATCATGGAAAAAACAGAATTATTATATGAAGGAAAAGCAAAAAAAGTTTATAGAACAGAAGATCCAAAATACTATGTTGTAAGTTATAAAGATGATGCAACAGCTTTCAATGGTGAGAAAAAAGGAACTATCGTAGGTAAAGGTGTTGTAAATAACCGTATGAGTAATATTATGTGTCAAATGCTTGCAGATAATGGCATTGAAACCCACTTCGTAGAAGAACTTAATGATAGAGAAACAGTTGTTAAAGCTGTACAAATCGTACCTCTTGAAGTAATCGTTCGTAACGTAGCTGCTGGTTCTTTCTCAAAACGCTTTGGTGTAGAGGAAGGTACAGTTCTTAAAAATCCTACAATCGAATTCTGTTTAAAAGATGATGCACTTGGTGATCCAATGATTAATGATCATCAAATCTTAGCCCTTGATATTGCTACAAAAGAAGAACTTCAAACAATGACAGAAATGACATTTAAAATTAATGAACTTCTTAAAGCTTACTTTGAAAAAATAGGGGTTAAACTCATTGACTTTAAAATTGAACTTGGCCGTGTAGATGGCAAAATTATTTTAGCTGATGAAATTTCTCCTGATACATGCCGTTTCTGGGATGCTGAAACAAATAAAAAATTAGATAAAGACCGTTTTAGAAGAGATCTTGGTGGTGTAGAAGAAGTTTACCAAGAAATGCTTAAAAGAGTAACTAAATAGGAGAGACACCAAATGAAATTTTTACAAGATGATTCTTTACATGAAGAGTGCGGCGTAATAGGTATTTATCGCAGTGAAAAAAATGCTGCACATATGGCATACTATGGTTTATTTGCACTTCAGCACAGAGGTCAAGAATGTGCAGGGATTGCAGTAAATAATGGTGGAAAAATTGAAGTTAAAAAAGGTATGGGACTTGTAGCAGATGTATTTGATGAAAAATCTTTAAATGAACTTCAAGGAAATATCGCAATTGGTCATGTACGTTACTCAACAGCTGGTGATAAGGATGTAAGAAATGCACAACCACTTGTTGCAAAATACAAAAAAGGTGATATTGGGCTTGCACATAATGGCAACTTAGTCAATGCTAAAAATATTCGTGAGATTCTTGAGGATAGTGGGGTAATATTCCACACCACAACCGATACAGAGTCAATTTTAAATCTTATTGCAAGATATAGTAGCAAAGGCATTGAAAATGGCATTAAGAATACAATGAGTTTAGTAAAAGGAGCCTATGCTTTAGTACTGACAACGGGAACGGATTTAATAGGTATTAGAGATCCACATGGTCTTCGCCCACTTTGCATTGGTAAACTTGCAGATGGCTATGTGTTAGCTTCTGAAAGCTGTGCCTTAGAAGTCCTGGATGCAGAGTTTGTAAGAGATGTGGCACCAGGAGAAATCGTTGTAATTAATGAAGAAGGCATTAGAAGTATTGAGCCAGCCAATTTCTGTCAAAAACACCTTTGTGTATTTGAACTGATTTACTTTGCACGAACAGATAGTATCATTGATGGGGATAGTGTATATGACTTTAGGGTGAATACAGGACGTCTCCTTGCAAAGCAAAGAAAAATAGAAGCAGATATGGTGATGCCAGTACCAGACTCTGGTATTCCAGCAGCTATTGGTTATGCAAAAGAATCAGGGATTCCTTATGGAGAAGGACTTGTAAAAAATAGATATATAGGACGTACCTTTATTCAGCCAACACAAGAGATGAGAGAAAATGCGGTAAAAATTAAACTTTCACCTCTTAAACAAAACTTAGAAGGCAAACGTGTAATTATGATTGATGACTCTATTGTAAGAGGTACAACATGTAAACGTATTGTAGAACAAGTAAAAAAAGCCGGTGCAAAAGAAGTACACGTTTGCATTACGTCACCTCCAGTACAATACTCATGTTATTTTGGAATTGACACACCATATAGAGAATATCTCATAGGTGCACAAAAAACAGTAGATGAGATTTGTGAATACTTAGGTGCAGATTCCCTTACCTATCTTGGAGAAGAAGAACTAAGGGAAGCTTGTGGCTATAAGAGTCAATTCTGTAAAGCATGCTTTAATGGAAAATATCCTATGGAAGTGCCAATTGGAACACCACCGTCACAGTGTTAGGATGCTAGCTTGAGGAGGTGGGTTAGGGAGTGTGGTGTGCATTCACCTACACTCTTCGTTTGCTAAGAAGGACTAAGTTTATTTTATTTATAAACGGTGTGAACTCGAACGCTCGTTTCACCGCGTTACTCAGACAGCACACCTAAAAACTATAAATAAAATTTCACTAAGTCCTTCTAAGCTCACTGCGAAGGTAGGTTCATGCACACCACACTCCCCAGCCATCTTCTAAGCTAGAACATGGTGGTGGAAGAGAAAGTGAACTGTTTCTGCTTGTAAAAGCGAACTATTTCTGTTTGTAGAAGTGAACAGTTACTGCTTGTAAAAGGTAATAATTCATATAGTTTGAAGAAGTGAAGGAAGTTAGTTTGAGGAATTAATAATGTAGGTTTGTATTAACTAAGAGCTTACTTAGATAGAATATAGAATAGTTTTTTTAGATAAGGTAGTAATTCAGATTTTGTTCGTAAATATATAAATATAAAATTCGGTATATGCAGCTCATGGCTTTGTGGCTGTGTATTTGTTTATAAACAAGGAGGAGACTATGTCTAATACAAAAATTACTTACAAAGATGCTGGTGTGGATGTACACCGTGGTTATGAAGCTGTAGCACAAATGAAGGAGCATGTTAAATCAACATTTATTCCAGGTGTTTTAACAGATATCGGAAGCTTTGGTGGGGCATTTTCTTTAGGTGCTTTTGCTGGGATGAAGGAGCCTGTGCTTGTGTCTGGGACAGATGGTGTAGGGACTAAGCTTAAGCTTGCTTTTGATATGAATAAGCATGATACAATTGGAATTGATGCAGTAGCAATGTGTGTAAATGATATTATTTGTGGTGGGGCAGAGCCTTTATTCTTCTTAGATTATATTGCAACAGGTCGTATTGCACCTGAGCATATTGCAAATATCGTAAAGGGTATTACAGATGGTTGTAAAGAAAGTGAATGTGCCTTAGTTGGTGGTGAAACTGCGGAAATGCCAGGTTTTTATCCAGATGGTGAATATGATGTAGCTGGTTTTGCAGTAGGTATTGTAGATCGTTGTGATATGATTGATGGTAGCACAATTAAAGCTGGTGATACAATTATTGGTCTTCCTTCAACTGGTGTACATAGTAATGGTTACTCACTTGTTAGAAAATTAGTTGAAGTGTCAGGTGTAAAACTTGATCAGTATAGTGAAGAGCTTGGTGAAACATATGGTGAAGCTTTACTTAAACCAACTAAACTTTATGTAAAAGCTGTAAAGGCAGCTAAAAAAGCAGCTAAAATTAAAGGTATTGCCCATATTACAGGTGGTGGTTTCATTGAGAACGTACCACGTACACTTCCAGAAGGTGTAGATGCTAAAATTAACTTAAAAGCTATTCAAAAACCTGCTGTTTATAAATTCTTAGAAGAAACATCAGGACTTGATGTAAATGAGCTTTACAATACATTTAACATGGGTATTGGTATGATGCTTGTAGTAGATAATGGGGATGTAGAGGCAGTACTTGGGGCACTTAAAGAAATCGGTGAGCCAGCAAGTGTAATTGGTGAAATTGTAGCAGGTAATAAGGGTGTGATCTTATGTCAGGATTAAGACTTGGTGTTTTAGTATCAGGTGGTGGTACTAATCTACAAAGTATTATTGATGCTACAGAAAATGGCACATTAAAAAGTAAGGTAGTTTGTGTTATTTCTAACAAAAAAGAGGCTTATGGTCTTGAACGTGCTAGAAAGCATCATATTCCAGATTACTTTGTAGATCCTAAAGAAGTGACTTATAATCAAGATATTTTAGATATTCTACTTGAAAAAAAGGTAGATCTTGTAGTTTGTGCAGGATATCTTAAAATTCTAGATCAAACACTTCTTGATGTGTATGGTGGACGTATTATTAATATTCATCCATCACTCTTACCTAAATATGGCGGTATGGGGTACTATGGTATTCATGTCCATGAAGCAGTTATTGCTGCTGGAGAAAAAGAAAGTGGTGCGACAGTACACTATATTGATGCAGGTGTGGATACAGGAGAAATTATTCTTCAAAGAAAACTTGATGTACTACCTGAGGATACACCAGCTAGCTTGCAAGCACGTATATTAGAACAGATTGAGCACCACATTTTTGTGGAAGCTCTTCAAATATTAGAAGGGAGCAAGCCATCTATGAAAATTTTAGTTATTGGAAATGGTGGAAGAGAATCTGCCATTGCCCATACTGTTAAACGTTTCCATAAAGATGCTCAAATCTTCGTAGCACCAGGTAATGGTGGCACAGAAGAAGCATTCACAAATGTAGCAATTAGTATCAGTGATATTGATGGATTAGTAGCATTTGCAAAAAAAGAAAATATGGACTTAACAATAGTAGGCCCTGAAGTACCATTAGTAATGGGTATTGTTGACTGTTTAAACGAAGCAGGGCTTAGAGCTTTTGGTCCAAATAAACAATGTGCAGAATTTGAAGGTAGCAAACGTTTCACAAAAGAATTCTTAATGCGTAATAATATCCCTACAGCTAAATATGCAAGCTTTACAAAAGAGCAAGTAGAAGAATGTGTAGCAGCGATGAAAACATTTAACTTACCAGTAGTTGTGAAGGCAGATGGCCTTGCAGCAGGTAAAGGTGTCCTCATTTGTGAAAGCTACGAAGATGCAGAAGAAGGCATTCGTGAAATCTTCTCAGGCAAATTTGAAGGTGCAGGAGATGTGATTGTTCTTGAAGAATTCCTTAAAGGTATTGAAGCATCCCTACTTTGCTTTGTAGATGGTAAAACAATTGTTCCGATGGAAACAGCAAGAGATTATAAACGTGCCCTTGATAACGATAAAGGTCTTAATACAGGTGGTATGGGTGGTTTCTCACCAAACCCCATTATTACACCAGCAGTTAGAACTAATATTGAAAGCCGTATCTTAAAACCAATTATAGATGGCTTTCAAAAAGAAAATTTAGACTTCAAGGGTATCCTTTTCATCGGTCTTATGATTGATGGAGAAAATCCAGAAGTCCTTGAATTTAACGTACGTTTTGGTGACCCAGAAACACAAAGCGTACTGCCAAGACTAAAAACTGACCTTGTAGCAATCATGAATGCATGTATCGATGGCACATTAGCAGATGTAAACATCGAGTGGGACGAAAGACAAAGTATGACACTTGTTCTTGCAAGTAAAGGTTATCCAGAGTCTTCACACAAAGGTGATATGATTACAGGTCTTGAGTTATTAAATGAAGAAACATACCTCTTCCATGCAAGTACTAAAAAAGTTGGCGATGAAATCCAAACAGATGGTGGTAGAGTATTAGCAGTAACAAGCTTAGCAGATACCTTGGCTGAAGCTAGAGAAAAAACTTATGCAGAAGTGAAGAAAGTAAGCTTTGATGGCATGCAGTATAGAACAGATATAGCAAAATAAAAGAGATGGGAGTGCTATGAAACTATAAAATAGTTTCATGGCACTCTTTTGCTATGTATATAAGTGAAAGTTTAGATAATCGACTTAAACTTTATAATAAAAGTACGGGTTATATTGTAAGATATAGAATAAATAAACCAAAGCTATGGGAGGGGGCAATTGGATGTAGTATATGGTTAACGCATATTTTTGTGCAGCTTGATTTTAATTTAATTTATATATTGTATATTTTTAACAATATATAAATATAATATTAAAAAATATTATAAATAAGTATAGAAATATAGTAAGAAATTATTAAAATATACAGAAAATTATATTATATAATAAAAAATATTGAATATTAAATATATAAAGAATATAATCAATACATAAATAATATTATTTAATGTATTGATTAATCAACTACAAAATTTTTAATTAGAGAGAGGTATACATATGAAAAAATTTTTAAAAGTAGCAACTATGATTGCATTATCTACAGTAATAAGCTGTCCTTTATTTGCTGAGAGTGTTTACTTGGAGTATAGTAATCGTCACAATGTAGTAACAGGTGCGATTATAGATGAAAGTTCAAGTAATGTACTTCAAATTCATAATATAGATGCTGGTCATACTGAAACATATACAATAGGTAGACCATTATTGCAATATGGTTCATCTGGAAATAGTGTAAAGTTTTTACAGGCACTACTAGTAGAAAAGGGTGCATATTATGGTACTGATTGGAGTCAAGTTGATGGACAATTTGGGGATGGTACTCGAGCTGCTGTTATAAGATTTCAAAGAGGACATCGCTTAGGTGCTGATGGTATAGTTGGACCAAATACGTGGTCTGCATTACTAAACTAGGAGGGAATAAGTATTAGACATACTGATGATTTAAATAATTTGAGTTAATCAGTTAAGATGAACTAAAATAATAAGAGAGCATATCGCTAATCATAATATATGGTTAGCGATATTTTTGTGTGATTTTATTTTTATGTAATGAGTTTATTGTCTTTGTTACCTGGTGGTAAATTTGATTAATATAAAAATATTAAAATTATATTGACAATTATAAGGAATAAAATTAATATAAGTGTATAAAGTGTATTACATGTAGTGATACAGTTTATACACAGAAGGAGGGAAGCTATGTTAACACTTAATATGAAAGATGGAAGACCTTTATATGAGCAGGTTATTGATGGTATTAAGGAGCAGGTGTTAAAGGGATTATTAAAGCCAGGTGATCAAATACCATCTATCAGACAACTAGCAGGTATGCTAATGATTACACCTAATACAGTAAGTAAGGCATATCAGGAATTAGAACGTCAAGGCGTTATTGAAACGGTACGCGGAAAGGGGACATTTATAGCTATGAAAATAGATACACCTATGAAGGAGACAAAGGTAAAAGAAGTAAAAAGTAACTTAAAGAAGGTATGTGTTGATTGGCACTACACAGGAAAGACTAAAGCTGAATTATATGAGGCTATTGAAGAGATTTATGAAAGCTTTGAAGGGGGGGAGTAGTATGATACAGATTCAAGGTGCGACAAAATCCTTTGGAGAGTTTAAGGCACTGGATCACTTGGATATCCATATAAAGAAAGGAACCATTTACGGCATTATAGGAGAAAATGGTGCAGGTAAAACCACACTTATCAAGTCTTTAGTGGGTATTTATACATTGGATGAAGGTTCTATTACGATTAATGGAATGCCTATTTATGAAAACAACCAAATTAAGCAAAAGATAGGTTATGTAGCTGATCAAAATCAGTACTTTAAAGGTTACCGACTCAAGCATTTAGTAAGCTTTTTTAAAGAAACATATCCTAGTTTTTCAGAAGAAAAATTTCATTTATATAATGAGAAAATGAAATTAGACCTTAATAAAAAGGTATACCAACTTTCTAAAGGTATGCAAATGCGATTAGCACTTATTTTAAATTTGGCAATTGAGCCGGAGGTATTAGTTTTAGATGAACCCACATCTGGTTTAGATGCTGTTGTTAAAAAAGAAATACTAGACTTAATTATTGAGGAAGTAGAAGCAAGGGAGATGACAGTGCTTATTTCCTCTCACCATCTCAGTGAACTAGAGCGTATTTGTGATGAAATGAGTATCATTAGTCATGGAAAAATTACATATCAAAGCAGTGTGGATGAATTAAAAGAGCATATTAGAAAGGTACAGGTAGTCTTTGAGGAGACACTACCTAAGGCACTTGAAGAAGATCAGGATATATTAGATATTAGCCATATTGGGAGTGTGTATTATATCGTTACTAAAAATTACGGAGAAGCCTTTGAGAAACGTATTCGCACATGTGGGGTAAAACTATTAGAACCTATTCCTTTATCATTAGAGGAAATCTTTATTTACACAAGTAAGGTAGGGGAGGGAAAATAGGATGAAAGTAAAAAATAAAGCGCTAGTGAAGCATGAAATGAGAAATATATGGCCTGTATTTATTTATTTTATGGGATGTATGGTGATAGTTTTATGGACTATGGTAATGAAATTAAAAAATATGTATGTTTGGTATTTACAAATTGGTTATAGTGAGGATCGTGAGATTTATTTTGGAAAGGCTTTATCTGACTCAGGAGAACAATGTATTATATTTTTTGGAATTGGGATATTGTTACTATTGTATTTGCAATTTAAGGATAATAAGTCCTTACAAATTAGTGGATTTATCAAGTCATTACCATATACAAACCAAGAAGTATATAGAGTGAAGTTAGGCTATGGCCTTTCAATAATTACAGTACCATTTGCTTTGATGAGTATAGGAGTCATAGTTATTCGTAGTAATATAGATACATTTTTCACTTATATTGAAAGAATTTCTATTATAGGCAATGAAATTAGAGCAATGAATAGTTATAGTAATATCCTACTTTATCTATTAGTGGTATATGGTATCCTCATATTCCTATATTTATTTGGTTTTTGGATGCAGTATTTAGTAAATAATAATGTGGTAAGCCTTGTAATAAGTGGTTTAAGTTTAACAGCGGTACCTTTTATAGTAACAAGTTGTCAAGGTTATTTGCAAACTATGATTGATATAAAAACGAATACACGATGTGTGCTAGAGGCACTTATTAAGGTTGTGTGCCCTTTTAGGTATTTAGGCGGTCAGAATAAATACTATCAGGTGTATAATATTGCAACAGGTGGTAATTCAGGTATCCATTTATTTAAAAATACATTTATGGTACTTAAACTTATGATTTTAGTTGTATTAATTGTTATGTTATTGATGGCAATTCATGAATGTAATAAAAATCATAAAGCTGAAAACCAGGAAAGATTTATAAGTATCAACTGGGCAGAAAGGCTATTTAAAATAGGGGTAGTTATAAGTTGTATGGGACTTGTAATTCTTATGTTTGAAGGAATAGGTGGCATTTATGGTGTGGTATATAAAGTGATTTTACATATTGTCATGATTATTGCAGGAATTATAGCATACTTTATTGTTAACAAAATTTGTGCCATAGGTAAAAGATAGGAGGGATTGTGTGAAAAAGTTTATTGTTTTATTAGGCATAGTAGTGATAGGGTGTATGACTGTTTTGACACAAGAAGAGGCAAAGAATTTACAACAAAATGAATATAGGTATGAAGAAGAGGTAATTAATTTAGAAACAGCTTTTGAAAAGGATGAAGATGTTAATAAATTAATTCAACATCTTGCTAGTATAAAAAATAAAGAGAATAGAAATTATAATGAGCAAAGAAGAAATAACATATCTGTTAGTAGAGAAGGGGGGATTGTACATATATCTCTAAATGGTGTAGAGAATAATACGTATTATGAACAAGTAGAGAAGATAGAGCGTGTATTAGGATTAGAGGGACTAGTAAATCTTGTATATGATGACGCACAAATTGAAAAAGAAAAAATGTTGCTATCCGGTATAAAAGAGGAATATGGTAGTGTTAGTCGTATTAAATATTATGATAAAGCAATTGTTACTGTCAATGCGTATAAGAGGGAGGAAGAGGAGAAAGGACGATCTGCAGAAAGAAGTGTAAGAATTGAAGTACCTAGTGAAAAGTTAAAAGATACTAAGTATGCTAGCTTAGCAGAAAAGGTATTAGAAGATAGTTACTATGTTAGTCAGTTAATACAAGGTGAAGAAAGAGATGTATTAGTACTTGTGAATGCTAATTCCCTAGCTTCATTTGGCACATATAGTTTAAATGATGAAGGTGAAATGGCATTTAAAGATTTAGCCCGAATACGTTATGAAGTAGTAGTAGGTAAGGAAAAGCCAGAGGAAATGCATATGATTTTAACCTCTAGTGACATAGCTATAATGAATGAAGTAGATCAAGCTGTGCTCTTAAATATAGGGAGAGAAATGGGGCTTAGTCAAGAGGAGATTGAGAGTTTAAAAGAGCTAGTCAATGAAACTTTAGAAAAGCCTAGTAAAAATCGCAGTAAAAGCATAGGCCAGTGGCAATATAGCTCTAAGTATACAACTGAGCAAAGTGACTATGATAGAGATATATATTATTTGGAAATTAGCTTAAGGCCGTAAGAAATAAAAGTAAAGGCATATAAAAACAGGCTATTACATAAGTGATAATAGTCTGTTTTTATATAATTGGATATGGGTCATCTATCTTTAAGATATAATATTTATAATTTAAGCTAAAAGTTTGTAAACAGTAGGTGTTCTACCTTTTTGCCTTGTGAGAAGACTAATATTGGAGCGAGATACCCCAAAAAGCTGGGCTAAGTCATTTTGGCTAAGGCTGGTTTTATCAAATTGATTGCTACCAGCTTTTCCTTGATAAAGACGTCTAATTTCATGGACTTCATGGTCTGTAAGCTTAGCACAGCCTTTGTGATGTTCTCCATGAATAAGTTCTTGACGGGGCTTAGCTTCTAAATCTTGCAGTGTAAAGTGTATGTAATTTCCAGTTTTGCATGAAACACACATGTTTTTATCATCGTAATTAAATTCGGGGTGAAAAGCCCAGTAAACAAGGCGACTGAGATTATAATGCTTAGGATCTGTTCCTATTAAGTTAATTTTAACCTCTGCATGGCCGTTGTGAATATAAGGCTTAAGGGGTTTACCATGTCTACCTATAATTTCTCCATTTTCATAAATCGTGTAACCATTCATTTCTACAAAATGCATTGTTAAAACCTCCTTATGAAATAGCTTTCTCTCTTTAACCATAACCCTAAAATAAAAAATAATCTAGATGATAGATATGAGAAGTTCTAGTGATTTAGAAGTGAAAAATTAGTGAAATTAATGAAATTTAAATATTAGAGTATTTAATGTATAAGTAATAAGATGGTACTCATAAGAAATTTATCAAAATAAAAGATAATTA
>JAZKZQ010000025.1:0-6750 GCA_045612745.1 Cellulosilyticum sp.
ACCTGATGCAATAATCTCTGTATTGTCTACATCAACATCTAATTGGAATAACTCGCTATAAATCGTTTCTACGTGATTTTTAATTAATTCGTTGGCTTTCTCAATTAACTCACGTTTGACAAATGTATTTTCACCATTTAAGACACGCTCGTAAGCTGCTAAGCCATATAATGTTTGTTGTGTTGCCATTTGGTCTGACTTACCAGTTAAAAGATGTTTAAATCCACCATCATCTGTATTATAAAATGCTTCTAATGCATTAATTAATGTATTGCCATTTTTAATAAAACGCTGGTCTTCATTACAATCTATTCCTAATCCTGATAATGCTACAATAACCTGTGACATAGACTCTGGGTTGTAGTTGCCATAAGCTTTGTACATACCATTATCTTCTTGTACACTACTTAAGTAAGTTAATGCCTCATTCACTACTTGACGTACATCTTCATTTTTAGCAAAGCTACTATCCTTATAGTAAGGTGTAAGTGCTTGAATAGTCATAGCAGTTAAGTCAATATCACTCTTGGTAGCACCTAAAGCATATCCCCAACCACCATTTGGAATGTGATTCTCTAACAGTATATCTACCATTTTTTCTCTTGTATAAAGTGCATCACTTGGCACCTCATACTTATGGGCATCTACAGCTAATAAGCCATAAACTACACCATTTGTACCTTGATTCGTAAGAATGTCACTGTTATAAATTGCTTCAATAAAATCTATACCGGCTACATTTCTAGCATTGTTTCCTGAAGCTGTAATACCAATAGCCATACGCTCATATTCTGTTACTTTTTTCATAGCTGCCTTAAAAGCATCTATACTATCGTAGCTATTTACCATAGCTTCCATACCTTCAAAGTAGCTATCTGGTACCTCTACACCAGATCTTGAAAGGGCAAAAGCATACCAGTCTGGTGTACTATTTATCTTATAATTATATGTACTAAAATCAATTTTTCTTTGAAGCCAACTTTGTGCTGTCTTCATTGCAGATTTATAGTCAAAATCAGGCTTTTGGGTTACTGTTACTTTACAATAAGGACGGCTAATACTATTGATGCCAGACCCATTAAATTTCTGTGCAGATAAGTAATATGTCCCTGCTTCATCAAAACTTAATGTGACCTTCCCATCTTCATCTGTTGTGCCAATCACCTTATCATCTAATAAAATTTCTGCATCACTACATGGTACTGTGTTTGTTTCCCATGTCCACATATCCAATGTGTCATGCATTAATGTCAGTTCAAATTCTTCACCTTGTACAACTTCCTTATGTTCTATATCAAAGTGTGCATAACTTGACTCTGTCCAATCTTCAATGAAATAAAGTACAATTTCATCATTATGACTCACAGATTGCTGATTTACACCAAATGCAGGTGATACACCATTTAAAGTATACATCCATCCACTCATTGCACCTGTGTCAAGACCACATATACTAGTAATAAATGAACCGCCACCATGCTCAATAATACTAGGATCTTTTGCATCTAATCCTTGTTGTTCTAAGGCTCTAAGGATGACTTCAAGAACAGATACACCCTCACACTCTTTAGAAGCCCCATATTCACTTAACTCTAAGGATTCCAAAGGTACTTCTGTTCTTCTAACAAATGTTGTGTCATCACCTTCTATTCTTACATAAGCCACTTCATCCGTCTGAGGTTCTTGTGCAAGCATTAAAGCTTCACTTGTTGTTATTTGCACACTAGCCTGTGTTGTAATTAAGCTTGCATTTGTTTTTATAGATATATCACTTAATCCATCTGTAGCAAATACTGTTCCAGTTAATACTGAAAATATAAGTGATAACGTTAACAGTAATGATAATACCTTTTTATTTTTCATTTTCTTCTCCTTTTTCTTCCCATAATAATTCATCTTCTTCATGCATTAAGCTATACTTCTTCTTTACACGTTCTAATTTCTGTAGCATAGGTGCCCCTAATAACTTTAAAAAAACAACAGTTGCAAAGCTGTGAATCATATCAAACCAAAAGCCTGATATGTACGCCGCTATAAATGCAGATTTTGTAGGATGTGATGTAAACATAATGACTGAGCAAGGATTCATAATGCCACCATATATAAAGAATGTAGCTATTCCTCCAAAAGTACATAGTCGTATTTTACCCTTTTTAAAAATTTCCTTTTCCGCTAAAAATCCTGCAAAGAAACCAATCAGCCCAAAGGCAATCATTTGCCAAGGTGTCCATGGACCTTGCCCAAAGAAAAAATTAGATACAAAACCTGACATAGCACCTACTACAAATCCCATTTCAGCACCTAAACTTACAGCTGATAAAATGACAATAGCTACTACAGGTTTAAATTGCGGAATCATAAAAAACGCCATTCGCCCAGTAACAGCTAAAGCTGTAAGTACTGCTACAACTACTATCTCTCTAGTTTGAGGTTTACGCTTTTCAAAAACACTCATAAATACGCCAATTGTATAAAAAATCATTATTAAACTGGCTATATAGTAACTTCTTTCTCCTTTATAAAACATACTCCATAAAATACTAAAAGGAATCAGTCCTAAAATTAATGTTAAAATAAGCCCTAACCGTCTATACCTTCGTTTATAAAGTGTATTTGGCACCCTAAAGTCACCTCCTCACTTGTCACGCAGTCTTCTAAAAGCCCACGACTCATACGATGGGCTGCTGTTGTATAAAAATTATTGCCTACAAAAAATTCTTTAGTTTTATTATGACTAATGATTTGTCCATCAAAGAACAAAGCACACTCATCACTATATTTAGCACAAAAATCAAGATCATGGGATACCATTACAAGTGTTACACCACTCTGCTTCAGTTTCTCAAAAATTGTGCCTAACCTTTCCTTAGATTGAATATCCATCCCTTTAGTTGGTTCATCTAATAACATCACTTCTGGCTTTAATAAAAGTACCTTAGCTAAGGCGATAAATTGCATTTGGCCACCACTTAAATCATAAGGATGCATCTCTAAAAGCTCTTCTAATTCAAAAAGTTGTATAACCTCTGCTAAACTCTCTTTTTGCCTAGACTCTGGTAAATCTTTAAGCATCTCTAATAATTCTTCTCTTACAGTACTGGCGTGAAACAGCTCACTAGGATTTTGAGGTAGCATACTTACTTTCATATTTTTATTTAACCATTTCACCTTACCCCGGTATGGTTTATAAATACCTGAAAGTACTGATAACATTGTCGTTTTCCCTGTACCATTGCCACCTACTATGGCATATAAATTACCTTTTTTAATCCCCCAAGAAATACCTTTTAATATATCTTGACTATTTTTTTCATATCTAAAATATATTTCTTTTAGTCTCAAAATCTCTTCTTGTTTTAAGTCTTTAGATTTACTTTTTATTACTTGGTGAATTAACCCGTATTTTAAAGAGTTTGTTGCCGTCTGTTTAAACTTAAACTCCTTCATATACTCTTTTTTTAAACATACTTTTAAGCATTTACGTCCTTCACGTACTGTCACCGCACTTAATTTTTCACCTGTTAGTTTTCTAAGTTCCCCTGTTACTTGCATAGCAACAGGCATTGCTTTAAATAACTCATGATTTATCAGACTAAGATGCATACCCACTTCTTCTACTGTTCCTTGTATGAGTATTGCACCCTTTTCCATCACAATTACTTCATCAGATATAGGTAAAACTTCTTCTAAATGGTGCTCTGATAAAATGATAGTTGTACCTAACTCCATATTAATTCGCTTGAGCATTTCTATAAAATTCTTGGTTGCAATAGGGTCTAACTGTGCTGTAGGTTCATCTAATACAAGTACTTCCGGCTGCATCACCATAATTGCTGCTAAGTTTAAAATCTGCTTTTGTCCACCTGAAAGTTCACTTACCGCCTTATGAAACCAATGCTGAATGCCAAAAAAACTTGCCATTTCGGCTACTCTTAGTCTAATTGTTTGTGAGTCATAACCTAAACTTTCAAGCCCAAAAGCCAATTCGTGCCACACCTTATCTGTCACAATTTGTTGTTCTGGATTTTGAAGTACATAGCCTATTTTCATTGTTTGACTTCTGATATCTAATGTTTTTAATGGCTTATTTTTAAAATAAACTGTTCCTTTTTGCATACCGTATGGTGTAAGCACAGGCTTCAGATGTCTTAAAAGTGTTGTTTTACCACATCCAGACTTTCCACAAATTGTTACAAAATCACCTTCTTGTATTTCCAAATGAATATCTTTTAAAATTATTTTTTCTTGCTCTGGATATTTAAAGCTTATGCCTTCCATCTTAAATAATGCCATCTAATATCCTCCACTATATGTAAACTTAAAGGTAAAATACAAAGTCCTCCATAGGCTAAGTAAATAATGCTATGAGTTGCAGTAATTGGATTCACCTTAAAACTTGGAAAATAACGTACATAGGTCACCCCACTCATTATTCCCATACTCACACCACCTATTAGTAGTAATATAACAACAAGAAGCCCTATATCTTTTTGGGTAAAATAATAATTACAAAAACTTGTTCTTCCCTTTAGTCCATAACCTCTACTCTTCATGGAATCTGCTGTATCAATAGCATTCTCCAATATCCAAGTCAACATGATGGAAAGAATCTTTATACCCCATTTTAATTTTTCCCAAAATTTTTTTTCTTGAATGCTATTTCCAAGCCCTTCTTGTGCTCTCATTACCTTTTTAAATTGCCTTTGAAAAAGTGGTACAAACCTTAAAGTCATAGAAAAAACAAGACTTAAACTAGGAAACCATCTCCCGATTAAATAAATCAGCTTATCTGAAGTCATCACATAGTTATACACATAAAACCATAAAATCATATTTACAAATAGAATTGACATCATGATGCCATAGTAAATAGACTCTAAAGTTAGTGGATTATCTCCCATATATCCTATAATTGTAATACCTTCATGATTAAAAATTGGATTGATAAGACCAATCCCTATACAAAATGGTAAGCTATACAAAACTTGCATACGTACTATCTTCAATCCACCTAAATAAATTGCATAACTTAAGCTACCCACTAAGGAAATCCCTAAGAAAATAGGATGGATTACAAACATCCCTATTCCTATAACGACAAAAAAATAAATAAAAACCACAATAGGATGAAAACTAGAAAAAGTATCCTTCATTACTGTCCACCTTCTCTAAACATCTCTCCACCACCAACATCTTTACCTAAGTCACAGGTATATACCCACTCAATAACATCTCCATCCTTAAGCTTATAATTGCTACACCCATAGTTAGGAAATATTCCATTTACCTTATACATC
Organism: Cellulosilyticum sp.; assembly: GCA_045612745.1. Taxonomy (GTDB): domain Bacteria; phylum Bacillota; class Clostridia; order Lachnospirales; family Cellulosilyticaceae; genus Cellulosilyticum. The sequence goes on from JAZKZQ010000025.1 coordinate 5,298, forward strand.
CATCCACTAAGCGGCCCACAATCAAACTCATAAATATTATTAATTCCTTCGATATAATTTGTGTTATAAACGGATGAGCCTGTATATTCCATATGAATTTTACTATCCTTTGTAGCTCTTACTAAAACATCAAAAACAGTTTCACCCTCTTTATAAGTCATTTTTTCCATAGCTAAGATCATACCATCTGCAGGTAAAAGCTCTAATTTCTCACTATTAAATTGCTCCTTATTATTAAGGATTGTACTACAACTTATAGATAACTTAACACTATGCTGTGCTTTCTCTTCTTTTACCTTTACTGGCACAGGTACAGGTGTATTTTCTTCTTGAGACTCTGTTTTTGATGCTTTTTCAGTTATATCTTGTATAACTACACTTTCTTGTTGCTTTTTATTAGGATCTTCCTGCTTACCATTATCTGATTCATTCTTATCTAAAAGATCTGAAGCGCCATCAGATTTTTTATCATTCTCCAAATCTTGTTTTAATATTTCTGAGGGCTCATCAAGTACTGCTACCTCTTCTTCATCTTGATTATGATTTTCTTCATCAATTACTTTTACATCCTTCTCTAAACTTGATGCCTCATCCACTAACTGATTTTCTGCTAGTGTTTTATTTTCTTCTGTATACGATACCTTTTTACTACACCCAACTAAACAAGTGAGTAGTACTACTAAAATTATTATTTTTTTACAGCACATCACCTTTCTCTCCCTTCATTTTAGGGCAATAAAAAAATCTCCTTTTTCAAAAAGGAGATTTTAGATATTACAAATATACGAGTACAACTTTATAGTCCTTTTGTCTCATAACTATAAATTATACTCTTATATAAACCTGCTATTTGTAAATATCACATTCCCCTAATCCCAAGAATGTGAATTTATAAATATAAGGCAGGTCTCCTGGCTCATGATTCATTTTCTGAAACGCCTTCTCACCTTTAGGCAATGGCACAAATGTTTCTTCATCATCAATTACAGTAGAGGTAGCTGCGTAGGATTTACACCCAACTTCCCTTTTCAAATCTAGTAAATAGATTACCTTATATTCTAAATATCACTGTTAACTATATTTAATTATTAAATACTTATGCATATTATCATACTTATAAGTATTATGCAACTTTTAAGTGTGTAAAAAATTATACTCATAGAAAATATCTTTACCATAAATCTTATTTTGCCAATACACAAAAAAGCTGTAAGACTAAGTCTTACAGCTTTTAATCATACAGGGCTACAAGGATTCGAACCTTGGAATGCAGGAATCAAAATCCTGTGCCTTACCGCTTGGCGATAACCCTATATACCGTATCCACAGGGATTCGAACCCCGGACCCACGCCTTAGAAGGGCGTTGCTCTATCCAGCTGAGCTATAGATACACAAGCGGGTGATGGGAATCGAACCCACGTAGTCAGCTTGGAAGGCTGAAGTTCTACCATT
>JAZKZQ010000026.1:0-8642 GCA_045612745.1 Cellulosilyticum sp.
CTTTTGTTTGGTGTTATTATTTTTATATCAAATAAGAGGAGGATATAAAAATGGAGTATGCAATTACGATAGAAAATTTATCAAAACAATATGAAGGTTATGTAGCAGTAGATAACCTAAGCATTAAAGTAAAAAAAGGAACTGTATTTGGGCTACTTGGAGCTAATGGAGCAGGGAAGAGTACAAGTATTGAATGTATACTTGGAACTAAAAAGATAGATAAGGGTGAAGTTTCAATACTAGGATTAAATCCAGTGTCTAATCGTAAAGAGTTATTTGAAAGAGTTGGTGTTCAGTTTCAAGAAGCTAATTATCAAGAAAATATACGAGTTGAAGAACTTTGTGAAGTGACAGCATCACTATATAAAAATCCAGCTAATTATAGGGAGCTATTACAAAGGTTTGGAATTGAAGAAAAAAGTAAAACTTTAGTAAAGGAGCTTTCAGGAGGACAAAAGCAAAGACTGTTTATTATACTTGCACTTATTCCGAGTCCAGAAGTAGTATTTTTAGATGAACTTACAACTGGACTTGATGCAAGAGCAAGAAGAGATGTATGGCAAATATTAAAAGACTTAAAGGAAAAAGGTTTAACAATTATGTTAACTTCACATTTTATGGATGAGGTAGAAGTATTATGTGATATGATTTGTATCCTTAAAGAAGGAAAGGTAGTATTTCATGGAACAGTTAAAGAAGCCATTAAAGCAAGCCCTTATGAAAAATTAGAAGATGCATATCTTTGGTACACTGATAAGGAGGTCATGTAATATGAAGTCATTTATTACAATGTTAAAAACAGAGCTTAGGTTATCATTAAGAGGAATGGACATGTTCATATTTGCTATATGTATGCCTATAGTTGTACTTGTAGCAATAGGAATTATTTATGGAAATAAGGCTGCTTTCGAAGGTGCAAATTATACATTTTTAGAGCAATCATTTGGAGCAATAACATCTATTTCAATTTGTGCTGGAGGAGTTATGGGATTACCATTGGTGGTTTCAGATTATAGAAGTAAGCATATTTTAAAGCGATTTAAAGTAACACCTGTTGATCCAATAGTTATATTATTAGTACAAGTTACGATATATGCTTTATACGCTTTAGTATCTATGATTTCATTATTTTTAGTAGCTAAACTTTTCTTTAAGTTTAATATGCAAGGAAATATTTTTAACTTCATTTTAGGATGGCTACTTGTGATGATTTCAATGTTTAGTATAGGCATTATGGTTGGTGGTATATCAAAAGATTCAAAAATTGCAGGCGTTATAGCAAGTATATTATATTTTCCTATGTTGATATTTTCAGGGGCAACAATACCATATGAGGTTATGCCAAATATAATGAAAAACATAGTAGATGTATTGCCACTTACACAAGGCATAAAAATACTAAAAGCGGCAATTTTAGGACAATCTACTCAGAATATTACAATACCAATAGTTATTATGTTAATAATAGCTGCTATTTGCTTAATAGTTGCAATTAAGTGCTTTAAATGGGATTAGAATTAATAAATAAAAGATTAAGTGGCATACTATCTCTATATTATCAAATTAATAGGAGGATAGTAGATTGGAAAAATTAAATTTTGTGGTAGAAAATCAACTTGGACTTATAAAGGATAATGAAGAATTTAAAAGCTTTATTAATGGTCAATTTAATGGTGAAACAGCAGAAGTAGGGCTTTATCTTGCTATGGCTAGAGTAGCACAACGTGCTGGGCATGCTGAAGTTGCTGAGGTACTTAAGGTGATTGCTTGGGAAGAAGCAGAACATGCAGCAAAATATGCGGAACTCATGGGAAGAGTTTCTGAATGTACAAAGACAAATCTCACTAATATGATAAATGGTGAAATGGCATCTAATAAATTAAAGGCAGAATTAGCTCAAAAAGCAAAAGTGGCTGGTTTAGAAGAACTATATACATTTATTGATCATGCAGCTAGAGATGAAGCAAGACATGCAAGTATGCTTCAAGGGATGCTAAAACGTTTAGAATAAGAAATGGAGAGATCTCGAAATAATCTGCTGGTTTAGTTGGTACTAATGAAGTACCTTTAGCAATCTAGAAACAATGATGTTTGCAAGTAACTAGCCATTTCCAATATACGTAGATTTACTCGTCTACGTATAATTACATAGATACACTACAAAAAAGGCGCTGCTACTCTCAGCGTCTTTTTTGGTGGTTCAGGGACGGGAAATGGGAGATGGTGGTCCTATGTGGTTCCCACTATGGATCACCACCTCCCATTTCTCTACTGCATCACAATAGAAAAGATATAGTGAGAGCTAGCTGGGGAGAGGCAAGAGTGTTATTTGAAATAAATATAATTGCTATTGTACAGGCAGGGTGATATGCTAAGGATAAAATGGGTATTTTATAAGTTGATAAGTGAGAATTGGAGGAAAAATGCAAATCCATACTGAAAGATTAATATTAAGACCTTTTTTACCTGAAGATGCAGAAGACCTTTTCTTATATTTGCACAAACCATCTGTAAATTGTTTTACAGATATGAAGCTGAATACACTTCAAGAGGCAAAAGAGGGTGCATTGGAGAGAAGTAGGGATATTTCTGGACTTTACTTTGCAATCGTCCTTAAAGAAAATAACAAAGTTATTGGTGAAATATTCTCTCATGCTGAAGGTACAGATCCAACTGATAGTGTCAAAGATACATTTTCACCTTGTTGGATGCTAAATGAGGACTATCAAGGCAAAGGATATATGTATGAAGCAGTTAGTGCATACTTTGAATTGCTTTTTAATGAGAAAGGTGCAAGGCGAATTTATGTATATATTGAGGATTACAATATAGCTTGCCAGAAGCTTAGCGAAAAGCTTGGTATGCGAAAAGAAGGGCTATTCAAGGAATTTGTATCTTTTGTCAATGGAACAGACGGTATGCCAATCTACGAAAATACATACCAATATGCCCTATTGAAAAAAGAATGGGAAAGTAGAAATTAATCTGCATTTATATATGATAATGGAGATTATCCTATTGAGTTAATAAGGCATGATTTTGTAGGGGATTATAAATCGTTTTGTATTTTTATATATGGGGCTGTCACTTGTGAGTGGAACGGTAGACTATATCATAGATAAATCATATGGGTAATATTCAGATAAACATGGGGTAATTCTTAAAATTTAAATAGAATTACACCATGTTTTGTTTATATATATAATAATATGGGGATAATATGACAAGAAAAAGAATAAATATGGATTGTATATATTAAAAATATTAAAATATGATAAGAATACGAGGCATAAACACATTTACTTAATATATTTATTGAACTATAATAAGTAAAACTAGAAGATTAAGAGTGTAGGTGATGATATGGAATATAAATTACTTTCAAGCCTTTTTTATCAAGGAAAAGAAGTATTTGAAGCAACATATAAGAAGAGAATAGAAGGCGAATCTACTTATCATTTTGGCTTTAAAATTAATGGGTATAATGCGTTTGTAGTCATTACTCATGAAGTTTTACAGAAGATAGAACAAGTAATGTCATTGGATAAAAAGTTATATAGATATATGTGTTCAGTACCAATAATTGCATTGGAGCAATATACTAAAAGATGTTTAGTTGATGAAATAAAAATGACTAATGAAATAGAAGGCGTGCATAGTAGTAGAAGAGAAATAAATGAGATATTAAGTGATAAAGAGGACAATAGTAAGCATAAACGTTTTTATGGATTAGTTAAGAAGTATGAGATGTTATTACAAGAACAACAAATAAAATTATCATCATGCCAAGATATCAGAAATCTATATAATGAATTTGCACTCAAGGATGTAGTACAAGAAAATACAATAAATGAACCTGATGGAGAAATATTTAGAAAAGATGGTGTAAGTGTTCTAGGGAGTAATGATAGAGTAATTCATGAAGGGGTATATCCAGAAAGTAAAATCATAGAGACCATGTCAGAAGCTTTAAGTACTTTAAATGATGATTCATATAATTTTTTAATTAGAATAGCTGTATTTCATTATATGTTTGGGTATATTCATCCATTTTATGATGGAAATGGGAGGACAAGCAGGTTTATCAGTAGTTATTTATTAGCTCAAAAACTTGAATTTCTAGTTGCATGTAGATTATCATGTACTATTAAAGAAAATGTACAATCATACTATAAAGCATTTAAACTAGCAAATGATGAAAAAAATAGGGGTGATTTAACTGCATTTGTAATTACATTTTTAGAGATATTAGTGAAGTCAATCGAGGGTTTATGTGAGTCATTAGATGAGAGACGTCAAAAACTAGTTTACTATATGAACATTGGTGAAAAGATAGCAGGTAGCGATAAAAAATTATGGGGTGTTATCAGTATACTAATTCAGAATACATTGTTTGGGGATGAAGGAGTAGGTGTTCAAGATATTTATGATATATGTGAAGGTGAGATAGGAGAAACTAAGATTAGAAGTTGTATACTCACATTAAAAAATAAAGAACTTATCTTAGTAACAAAAGATGGCAGAAAAGAATTATATGATATTAATACAAATAAATTAACTGAAATAGAATAGCGTAAAAAAATATTAATAATCTAGAGGTTATCACTTACGAGTGGAATTGTGAACCGTATTATAAGTAAGTGACAGAAGGAATTTTAATTAAAATTATTATAATATGGGTTTAAAATATTTTAAGTAATGCTATAATATAAGTATATAAAGAAATGCTTAATAGCTGGTAACTACTAAGCATTCCTAAAGTGACACGTTTGTTTTATTTTAGGGCTATTGAATAGAATGATAAGCTAATGAATGGACACTACTTCTTGCAGGATGGAGTGTCTTTTTCATTTTTAGTTTCAAAAATTAGTTTGAATAAAGGACTTTCAAAGTTAAATTTATTAATATAAATACCTTTAAGAACGTAAATAATAATAGCAATTAAAATAGCTACTACTATAATAATCATTAGTAACATATCCAATACCACCCCCTTTGTGCTATGATGAATGATTAAAAAATAAAAGTCACCAATAGCCCAAGGAGGATAAAACGTTCAAAACCTCCGTAGCCATCCATCTAAGGTTTTGTTGGATTTAATACTTGGATAGTATAACATAAATAATATATTAAAAGTAGAATTAAATACTAAATTTTTACATATAAGTTGTTATGTATTAATAGAATAATAATCCATGATATTAGTATTTATGTTTTTTAAAAGATAGAGATATGCATTTGAAAAATCAAGTTAAAGTATACAGAAAGTAGTGCTTTAACCTAATATAATTAATAGCAAGAATACAACAAAATTTGATTGATGGGGGAAATTAAAATGGCGTGTATACGAGAAGCTACAATAAATGATAAAGAAGCAATCTATAGATTAATGGAGGTGTTAGAAGGTCAGAAACTAGATAGAGAGAATTATTCGAATATTTATGATGCTAATTTACTGAATCCATATATATTTTATATTGTTTATGAAAAAGATGGGCATGTTATGGGTTTTATAAGTGTACATGTGCAAAAATTATTACATCATACTGCTAATATTGCGGAAATCCAAGAATTTATAGTGGATGAAGCTTTTAGAGGACAGGGGATTGGGAAGTGTTTATTTCAAAAAGCTAAGGAAATTGCTTTAGAAAATGCATGTACCCAATTAGAGGTATGTTGCAATCAAATAAGAAGGAGTAGTCATAAATTTTATGAATCACAAGGGATGAACAATAGCCATTATAAGTTTTGCTTAATAGTATAAGTGAGTTTAGGTATATAAGTAATGGAAAAGATATGGAGTTTTATTCAAACGATTTCAGATGGCAATTAGATATGAGTTAGACTTTACTTAACCTAGGGTTTATTTTTGAAGAAATAGTGTTATAATATACTTATAAAAAGAAATACTTAGTAGCTACGAACTACTAAGCACTCCTAAAGTGAGACGTTTGTTTTATTTTAGGGCTATTGGAATAGGAAAAAGTTTAAATACTAAACTTGATGAATAAGGCTCAATCTTTGTCGGGATGGGAGCCTTTTTCTTTTGTCTTAAAAGTAAATTTAAGACCTTTCATACCTATTTCGAATCGGGCATCATGTAAATAAACACCATTTATGAAATTAATAAGAACAAATAATAAAAAACCTATTATTATAATACTTGTCATTAGTATCATATCCAATATTTGTGATGATGGGATACCATAAGAGACTAGAAGAGAGATATCTTAAATAGTTAAATTCTAATTTATTATAGAAGTTAACTTGATAGGAGTTAATTTGATATAAATGAACCTATAATTAGTTATTAAATAGAATATAAATGGGATAGAGTAGCTGTAGTTTAGTCGGTATTAGAAGAAAATACGGAGTAGATTACAGCTACTTTTTTATTTTCTTTTAGTTTGGATGGTATAATTACAAGACTTAAATGTAAACTAATAACAAATATTATATTAAAAGGAGTGTGCGAATGAAGGAACAAACATTTATTACAAATGCGCCACTTAAACTAGAGAATACTTATATGGAGCTTCCAGCATCCTTTTATTCTAGGACAAATCCAAGTAAAGTACCTATTCCTAAGATTATCTTATTGAATACATTATTAGCTGAGCAGTTGGGGCTAAATCAAGACTTTTTGATGAGTGATGAAGGTGTTGAGTTTTTTGCGGGAAATAAGATATTAGAAGGAACTATACCTATAGCACAGGCTTATGCGGGACATCAGTTTGGTTATTTTACAATGCTAGGAGATGGGCGTGCAATTCTTTTGGGTGAGTATATATCTCATAATAATGAGCGATATGACATTCAGCTCAAAGGTTCAGGGCAGACACCATATTCTAGACGAGGAGATGGTAAGGCTGCTTTAGGGCCTATGTTAAGGGAGTATATTATAAGTGAAGGGATGCAGGCACTTGGTATTCCTACAACTCGTAGTTTGGCAGTGTTAACTACAGGAGAGATGATTAGAAGAGAGACACTACTAGATGGGGCTATATTAGTACGTATGGCAAAGAGTCATATACGTGTTGGGACATTTCAATATGCTGCAAGATGGGGAAGTATAGAGGAGCTCAAAGCGTTAGCTGACTATACACTTAATAGGCATTTTAAAGAAGGTTTAAGTGAGGAAGAACCTTATAGATATTTGCTTCAAGAGGTAGTAAAGCATCAAGCACAGCTTATTGCTAAATGGCAACTTGTAGGTTTTATTCATGGGGTAATGAATACAGATAATATGACCATTAGTGGCGAAACCATAGATTATGGACCTTGTGCTTTTATGGATACGTATAATCTAAATACAGTTTTTAGTTCTATTGATCATGAGGGAAGATATGCTTATGGTAATCAGCCTAAAATAGGTGGATGGAATTTAGCTAGATTTGCAGAAACATTACTGCCGCTTTTACATGAAGATAGGGAGAGAGCAGTAGAGATTGCTCAAAATACAGTATCTGAGTTTAGCACATTGTATAGAGCCTACTGGTTTGAGGGAATGAGAAAAAAATTAGGATTGTTTGATGAAGAGGTAGAGGATGAAGTATTGATTCAAACACTTTTAGGTATCATGCAGGAACAAAAAGCTGATTATACTAATACCTTTAAAGATTTAACCTTAGGAGATTTCTCTAAGGCAGAACTATTTAAAACAGAGGCATTTGATACTTGGCATAAATCGTGGAAGGCAAGATTAGAGAAACAAAAACAATCTAGTGAAGAGATTAGAATATTGATGCAGCAGAATAATCCAGTTGTTATTCCTAGAAATCATAGAGTTGAAGAAGCATTAGAACTTGTAACTAGCAAGGGAGATATGAGTGCTTTGAAACAGCTATTAGAGGTCATTAGTAAGCCCTATGATTATAGTCAAATTAATGAGAAGTATACAGAAGTACCTCCTAGTAGTACCAAGTGTTATAAGACATATTGCGGGACATAAAATATAAGTATACTTCAAGGGATGCTAAGACGTTTAGAATAAGAATTCATAAAAAATTTGAAGTAATCTGCTGAGGTGCTTAGTGAAGATGCTTAGAGAGATTTTAGGCGAAGTGTTCGAAGCGTAACGAAGTGAAGCAAGTTTTGAAGAACTAATGCCTTATTTTAATGGTTCAAAAACAGCTGAAAAATTAGGTGGTAACTTACAAGATAAGTTATATGTTATGTTAAATGAATAGTGTATTTTACAATGGGGTGTTACATATGACTGTGTAGCACTCTATTTTTGTGAAGTACTATATGCTATTAGAACAAAACAGGAAGTAATTGAGGCGTTAAATCAGAGATTAGAAGTGATATGCCTAGCCTAATTGTTTGGTTAGGCAAAGCAAATATATTGAGTAAAGGTTGCTTAGTAATAGGAGAACTATTTATTACAGCTACACTAATGGATAACTTAAGAAAGATTAAATTGTAAAGATATGAAGTGTTATTATAGATAAACCATTTTAGAAACAAAATTATGTTGTAACATTTTAGGAAATAAGTACGCCTAAAATACCTACTTATATTCTGGATTTAAAGTAGTAATTTCTGGGATTAATAATGCTTTTAATTAGTTCTTTATCCTCATTGAATTGATTATATAGGTGATTGACTTCTTCAAAGAGTACATCAGTATTCTCTTTAGC